>DAIDBB010000137.1 GCA_027310325.1 bacterium
GACGTCCGTTGAGCGGATAGTCGAGGCGATCAAAGAAATAAAACCCGCCGTGCTGGTGGTCGATTCCGTACAGACGGTCTATACCGAAAGGCTCGAATCTTCACCGGGTAGCGTAAGCCAGGTGAGGGAGATATCATCCGAGCTTATCTCTTACGCGAAGGAGCAGGAGATACCGGTATTCCTTGTGGGACACGTCACAAAAGACGGGTCTATCGCGGGCCCCAAGGTCCTTGAGCATATGGTCGATACGGTCCTTTATTTCGAAGGCGAAAGGGGCCATGTCTTCAGGGTCCTCCGGGCCGTTAAGAACCGTTTTGGCTCGGTCATGGAGATCGGCGTCTTCGAGATGAAGGAAAACGGTCTTTCGGAAGTGCATAACCCGTCGGAGATATTTCTGGCCGAAAGGCCCGTCGGGTCTTCCGGCTCGGCGGTGGTATCGAGCCTCGAGGGCACGAGGACGATACTTGTGGAGGTCCAGTCGCTCGTATGCCCGACGCTTTTCGGAGTCCCGAGGAGAACGGTAGTCGGGGTCGACTACAATAAGGTCATACTCCTCGCCGCGGTCCTCGAAAAGAAGGCCTCTATCGCACTGGCAAACCATGATATCTTCATAAAGGTGACAGGTGGAATAAAGCTCGATGAGCCCGCCGTGGACCTTGGGATACTCGCGTCCATCACGTCAAACTTCCTCGACCGTCCTATCGAACCCAAGACCGTCATCTTCGGCGAAGTGGGGCTTGCGGGAGAGGTAAGGGCCATAAACCAGGTCGAACCCCGGGTGAGGGAGGCACAAAAACTCGGTTTCAAAAGGTGCATACTCCCCAAGGACAACATTAAAGGGCTGAAAAAGATAGGTGATATGAGGCTTGAAGGGGTTTCAATCATAAAAGAAGCGATAGATAAGTTTTTCGAGTAAATACGCGGTATTTAATATTTTATTTATAGAGCAAGGTGAATTTGTTATAATAAAAAATCTAAAGAGGCTTGGAGCGGATAAAGCTGAGGCATGGATAAAAAAGGAATGAATGGACGGAAAGCCCTGGAAGGCTGCCCTGGCGGATTTTTGAAATTCCCTGTAAAAGCCTTCGGCATAAGCGTTCTTCTTTTCGTCATTTGCATTCTTTTTTATATAAACGATTCGGCTGCAGAGGCTGAAAAGCCTTACTTTACCGATATTGGGCAACTTGGCTACGCTAAGTTCCTTGTCCAGGAAAAGGATTATGAGGCTGCCGCGCGTGAATTCGCACGGCTAATCGAGATCTTCCCTGAAAGCCCCCTCATATGTGAGGCCCAGTTCAGGATGTCGGAGTCGCTTTATGAAGCGGGCCTTTACGGCGATGCCGAAGAGGAATTTAAACTCTTTCTTAATAATTTTAAAGAGAGCCGGTTTGCGTCCGAAGCGAAGGCGCGGCTTGAGGACCTGGGGGTCAGAAAGCAGACTGGCCGGGAGGACCTCCCCGTAGTGACTCTGCCAGAAGAGCCCGTAACCCCCGGCATGAAGGCCGTGCAGGTTATGTTCTTTGAAGGCATGGATTACGCGGGGATAGACCATGAGATGCGGCACTTAAGGGCGGGAGGGGTCGATACCGTTATCGTAAGGGTATTTCACAATATGGGCGACAGGTATCATCGGGTAGCCGCTCGCAGGGAAAGGGCAGGGGTCTATTTCAAGACAACGCACGCACCTGTAGTGGACGACATCCTGGGCCGTCTTATAAGCCTGGCCCATGGGAACGGCCTTAAGGTGTTCGCATGGATGACTACAAGGTACGCCGACTACGGAGTTGAGAACGATACGGAGATGGCCTGCAAGGGTTATGACCTTTCCTCAAGAAAAGTATTCAGGTGCGAAGGGCTTGACATGTTTAACGATCGCGCGGTTAAAAGGCTTGAGGCCATATACTCGGACCTGGCGGACTACGATATCGACGGCATACTCTTTCAGGACGACCTCTTCCTAAGGCACAACGAGGGCTTCGGCGCGCACATGGAGGAACAATATGAAAAGGAGACCGGCCGAACCGTCGACCCCGAGTCCTTTTACCTGCGCTCTACAGATAGGTCCGTTCATTACACGGAGGCTTTTTGGCGGTGGGCATCGTGGAAAAACCGCCGCCTGCTAAACGTCGCAAGTCGTCTTAGGGCAACTGTTAGAACGAAAAGGCCTAACGCCAGGTTTGCGATAAATCTCATGTACGAGTCCGTGACCAGTCCAGCCTTCGCCCTCGCCTGGCTTTCCCAGAGCCTTGACGCCTCGTTAAAGGCGGGGTTCGATTATTATTCAATCATGGCCTACCAGAGGCAGATGGAAGAGGAACTCGGGCGGGCCCCTTCGGACGTCAGAACGCTTATAGGTAAGATGGTCAAAGACGCGGCAAAGACTGTAGGAGACCCGCACAGGGTACTTATTAAGCTCCAGACAATCGATTGGAAGACGGGGCAGACGATCTCAAATGACGAGGTCGTGAGCCTTATAAGGGATATAAGGACGATCAAGGACGTAAGCCTCGCGGTCGTGCCTTACCGCAGCGACTTTCCGTTCCCGGAACTCTCAACGAAAGGGTTTGCTTCTAATTAGAGTTTTTTTTACAGGCGGAATAGTTTATAATGATATGAGGGTGAAAACGGTGAAAACACTATGACCATAATAATGGACAAAGAATCTATATGTTCTCTGTGCAGGTGCCATATCAAGGAGAACGCCTTATTTACCGGCCTTAACGCAAGACAGCTTGACGCCTTCAAGGACGTGGTCGTCATATCCTCGCACCGCAAGCGTGAGGTCATATTCATGGAAGGCGATGAATGCACCGGGCTCTATATCATACGTACCGGAAGGGTCAAGATATTAAGGTCCTCGAGTCAGGGCAAGGAGCAGATCATAAAGATACTTAACCCCGGGGACCTCCTTGGGTTCGAGGTATTTTACGACGGCAAGGTCTATAAGAACACGGCTGTTGCGATGGAGGAGTGCGAGCTCTGTTACGTCGACAAGAACATGTTCTTCCAGATACTGGAGAAAGAGCCCTCTGTTGCGAAAAAGCTAATTCTCGCCATGGGCGAGGAGCTTAATCATGCCTACGAGAGGATCGGTAACCTCGGCCTCCTGAACGCCAGGGAGAAGCTTGCCCACCTGCTCTGTACCCTCGCGCAGGAATACGGAGTTAAATCCGACGGAGGTGTGAAGCTTAATCTTACGCTTTCGCGCCTTGAGATAGCCGAGCTCCTTGGAATCACCCAGGAGACTTCCATAAGGCTCCTTAAAAGCTTCAAGGAAGACGGCATACTCGACATAAGAAGAAAAGAGATCATAATAAAATCCCTCGGCAAGCTTAAACAGCTCGGTGAATGATTTCCCCCGGGGGTAGCGCCGTGGACCATTGGCGCTTAAAAATCCGATCATGAGATTTTCCATCCGAACAAGGCTCACTTTCCTGTACGTAACGCTCCTTACCGTGAGTCTTCTCTTTTTTGGCGCGGCCTTCTCATATTCGCTCTTCAAGATATTCATGTACCGCGTGGACAGCCAGATAAGCTCCGTGGCCAACATGATGGTCCATACGGTCATAAGGCCGTCAGGCCAGCTCTTCCTGCCTCAGGACTTTGACATAATACTCGAAAGGTTTTTCGGCATAAGGACGGCGGGCAACTATATACAGGTCCTTGACCAGACGGGAAATATAGTCGCCAGATCGTCAAACCTCGAGAATTTTACCCTGCCGATCTCCAGGGACACTTACATGAGCGCCATGAAGGGACAGACGACTTTTGAGGTCGTCCGCTCCTCCGGGAGATACCCGGTAAGGGTCGTTACAAAACCGATCATAATAAAGGAAAAGGGGCACGTCGCCATAGTGCAGGTGGGATCATCGCTCGAAGGCATGGACGAGATATTCCATTCGCTAGCGTATATCTTTACCCTGGGGATAGCGGCCTCTGTCATAATAGCGTCCGCCGTCGGGTGGTTCCTGGCACGAAAGGCCCTTGAGCCGGTGGCCGAGATAACCAATACGGCACGGAGGATCGGGGCGGAGAACCTCAATGAAAGGATAAAGGTCTCGGTGCCGGACGAAATAGGAAGGCTCGCCTCCACGATAAACGAGATGATAGAAAGGCTCGAGAAATCCTTCAAGCAGATAAAGCAGTTTACAGCCGACGCCTCTCATGAGCTTAAGACCCCGCTTACGATCCTCAAGGGCGAGATGGAGATAGCGCTCCGGTCCAAGGACGACGCGTACATGAAAGAGGTAATAGCGAGTTCCCTTGAAGAGATCGACAGGATGAGCTATATAGTGAGGAACCTTCTTGACCTGGCGAAGATGGACGTGGAAAAGGAGTCTGCCCCCAAAGATATAGTAGAGCTCGACAGGGTCCTCTCCGAGAGGGTCGAGATATTAAGGAAGCTAGCGCTTGACAGGGGCGTCAGGCTGGATATCCTTAAAAATAAGCCCGCGAGCGTCCTTGGGGACCAGGTAAGGTTGAGCCAGCTGTTTTTTAACCTTATCGATAACGCCCTCAAGTATACCCCGCAGGGCGGTTCCGTAGAGCTATACCTTGACACCGAAGGCGGGATGGCGGTATTCAGCGTTACGGATTCGGGGATAGGCATTTCAAAAGACGACCTGCCTTACATATTCGACCGGTTCTACAGGGTGGATAAGGCCCGTTCAGGGGCCGCCGGCGGGGCCGGGTTGGGCCTTAGCATCTGCAAGGAGATTGTCGATTCGCACAGTGGCTCCATAGAGGTCAAAAGCGACGAGGGAAAAGGCTCCGCTTTTACAGTAAAACTGCCGCTCGCCGTCCGGGTTTGACGCATCCATAGACTGCGGTTAAAAGGAGGGACGAGAAATGAACGTGGGGATACTTACTGGAGGCGGAGACTGTCCGGGGCTTAACGCCGTCATAAGGGCTGTGGTTAAAAGGGGCCGTCAGTTCGGTTACGAGTTTACAGGCATAAAAGACGGCTGGAAGGGGCTTTTAATCCCATCGACGATAAGACTAACCTCTGAATCGGTCTCCGGGATACTCCCCGCCGGAGGCACCATCCTCGGCACTTCGAGGACCAATCCCTTTAAATCAGCTGACGATACCGAAAAGGTGATGAAGAACATAAAGGCCCTAGGGCTTGATGTTCTGGTCTGCATAGGCGGGGACGACACCCTCGGGGTCGCATCCAAACTCTTCTCCAAGGGGGTTAAGACGGTCGGCATCCCCAAGACCATAGATAACGACCTCTCGGCCACGGATTTTACCTTCGGCTTTGACACTGCCGTAAACGTCGTAACGGAATCCATCGACAGGCTCCGATCCACGGCGGAGTCGCACCACAGGGTCATGGTAGTCGAGGTGATGGGAAGGCACGCCGGCTGGATAGCCGTCTACGGGGGCATGGCCGGCGGCGCGGACGTCATACTGATACCGGAAAGGCCCTTCGATATCGACGAGGTATGCGCCTCAATAAACAGAAGGAAGGAAGCCGGCTATCTTTCAAGTATAGTCGTGGCAGCAGAGGGCGCGGTCCCGAAAGAGGGGAGCATGATAACCCAGGCCAAGGAGCTTGACGCCTTCGGCCACGTGAGGCTCGGGGGAATCGGGGAGTTCCTGGCAAAGGAGATAGAAAAAAGGACCGGTCACGAGTCGCGCCATGTGGTGCTGGGGCACCTCCAGAGGGGCGGGTCTCCCACGGCCTTTGACAGGGTCCTTGCTACCCGCTTCGGCGTAAGGGCGATAGAGCTAGTAAGCGAGGGCAGGTTCGGCATGATGGTCGCTCTTC
>DAIDBB010000138.1 GCA_027310325.1 bacterium
CCCCCCTGTATCTCGATTTCCTCAAGGGCTTGAGGAACATGCGCTGCACCCCTTGGGGCAACCCCACGCGTAACCCCTTGGGTTGGAAATCCCCCTGCTATCTCATAACCGACACCTACTACAAGTCGTTTAGAGAGATGATGGAAAAGACCCCGTGGGAGAGGTTCGAGGCCGGAGAGGACCCGAGGTGCAGGAACTGCATGGTCCACAGCGGCTACGAGGCTACCGTCATGAGGACAGCGTTCTCGCGCCCAGCTGACCTCTTGAGGCTCGCGCTCTGGAACCTCAAGAAGGCCTGATGGGCTCTATCCTCGGAGAAATACTCGGCACGTTCATCTTAAGGCCCTACGTCTTCGTATTCCTGCTTGTCTATCTCTTCGGCTGTTCGTTCCATCTCGGGGCCAAGCGTGCCCTTCTTTTTACCGTGGCAGGTTATCTCATAGCGTGGCTCTCCGAGGTGTCCTCGATTAATAACGGCGTCCCTTACGGGTACTATTATTACATCGACCATACGCGGGGCGCGGAGCTGTGGCTCCTCGGCGTGCCTTTCATGGATTCCCTTAGCTACGTATTTCTCGCTTACGCGAGCTACACTATGGCGCTCCTCGTCATATCGCCGGTCATACGCACGGGGCCATTTATCTATCTCCTCGAGACCGGTAAGTTAAGGCGTTCGCCCTACGCTACACTCCTCGGGACGGTCTTTTTCGTCTATCTCGACATAATAATCGACCCCGTGGCGCTTAAAGGCGACAGGTGGTTTTTGGGGAGTATCTACGGATATCCGGACGGCGGGGCCTATTTCGGCGTGCCCATATCCAACTTCATCGGATGGTTTGCCGTCGGTTTCCTCATGATAGGCGCCCTTCAAAATATAGATTATTTTCTCCGTAGAATCGGCGCAAGGGACTGGCCCGTGTTGCGGCAACCGTGGAGGTTCCTCATAGGGCCCGGACTTTACCTTGGCGTACTTGCCTTCAACCTCTCTGTCACTTTCCTCATAAGGGAAAATACGATAGGATGGGCCGGGGTCTTTATAGTGCTCCTCCCGATGCTGCTGGTATTCACCATAACAAAAGTGAAGCTCTCGGCCGAGTCTGTGGATAGGGCGATCGAAGCCCACCGGAAGGACTTCCCCGAAGCGGTGGTCCCCGGTTTTTAGACTACTCGGTATAGAGGAGAAGCATTACGCCAAGGATAGAGATGCACGCGGGCCAGATGAAGGGAAGGACCCTGTTTTTAAGGAACCCTCCGTCATAGACGAACTTCGATATCGCCACCCCCGCCCCGACTATCGAAAACCCTATATGCTCCCTCTGTATCTTCATCATCGTCCCGGTCATCGCATGACCGTGCCCCGTCATGCCGCCCCCCATATTACCCATCCCCTCCATGCCTTTCATCGCCTCCGTCATCTCCGGCGGGGCCATCACGGTATGGCTGTGGAACATGAGGAACACGCCACCGAAGGCGGCCAGCATCGGAAAAGACCAGACTGAAAGAAATCTTCCGAGCTTGCCCCGTTCCCTCTGGAATTCGAGCGCGCCGAGAGCGAGGAGGAGCGCCGCGTAGGTCTTGTGCTCCGCGGCCTCGGGGTTCGTAAGGAACGCATCGATAATGCCCTGCCCGCCCATCGGCCACACGTCCGGGTCGCTCATGAACGCGAGGTATATCCCGGCAAGTGTAAAGAGAAAAGGCCATACCTTGCCGAGAATGCGGAGCCTAAAAGAAGTTTTGCTCAGAAAGGCGAGTACGCCGAGGGCGAGCAGAAACGCGCCTGCCAGATGGTGGTTGAATTCCGAGAAGGCCCTGTCCTCGGCAGGCGTTTTTATGGGGACGTTTATAAGCTGCGCTTGAATTAGCGCCGGGGCGTAGAGATAAAATAGAATAAACGCGATTAAAAGGACGGCTTGGTTTCTACTTTTCATAGGGACCCCCCTCGATTGGGAAAGCCGCGCTGCTCCTCCAATACCTCTATCAGTGACTTGACCGCCCGCCAGAGGTTCTTCGAGGCGCCGGTGGAAATGCTGCCGAGTCTTATGCTACCCGGTATGAGGGCCGGCCTCTTGACGAGGATCCCCAACGCCCGGGTAAATCTGAAATTGCCCGACTCGTCGCATACTCCGAAGAGCTCCTCCGGTATCTCCTCGCCCAATCTATCCGTAATCGAGCGGACCGAGAAAAAAGGGAGCCCTCTTTTGAGCGCGAGCCGGGCCACGTAGAAGGTCTCCATGTCGCATACCGGAAAAGGGGTATTGTCCGGGAGCATCTTGCGGAGAACCGGCTTTGCGGTCCTTTCGGTTATGGTTATGACGGTCCCCTCTTTTATATCAAGCTTTCCGCTGAGCTTCTTATATGCCGTCTTCTCGTCTTTAAGATCTTCCTTTTGATCTATCTTACCTTTATCGCAAAGCAAGCACCGCTTGCCCCAGACGAGCTCTCCGGCCTTCGCTCCGTCATAAAGGGCGCCGCCGAAGCCGATGGAAAGGAGATGATCGGGATTATGCTCTTTGAAGACGCCTTCCAGAGCGGCGTCCGTTTCAAACGGGCCCATGCCCGTCTGGACAGCGACGATGTCGCTGGAGCCATATGAGCCCGCGTATATCGTAAATGGGGGCTTTTTTTCCTTTCCGGTAACCTTCAGGTTTTTTAAGACGTGCCTGAGCTCCTGTGGAAATGCCGCCAGGACCATTAATTTCATCTTTTTGCGCCCTTCCGTATGCTCATTGTAATAAGTATATTATCAATGGAATAAAAGGCAAGTTTTATGATTTAATGGGGCTGCTTATGACCATTATAAGGATAATAGAAATAATCTTCTTGCTCCTTCTCGCCTCTTCCGTCTTCTATCACCTCTTTGCCATGTACTGCATAGTGGAGTTTTTCGGTAGAATCGAGACCCGACCCGCGAAACCCTCCTTCGGGCCGGTATCGGTACTAAAGCCGTTGAAGGGGATGGACCCTGAGTTCAGGGAGAACCTTAAGAGCTTCTGCGCCCAGGACTATCCGGAATACGAAATACTCCTCGGCTTCGGCGACTCCGGCGATAGCGCGGTCCCCAGGGCAAGGGAACTCGCCGGGGAAAGCGGGGGTAGCGACGTGAGGGTCATAATAAGCGAAAAGGCCCTGGGCGCCAACCGTAAGGTCTCGAACCTTCATGGGCTCGCGGAGTCCGCGAGATACCCGCTCCTTGCGATAAACGACAGCGACATGAGGGTCGATGCCTCGTACCTTAAGAGGATAGTCTCCGAGTATCAAGGCGAAGCGAACGTCGGCATGGTCACTTCGCTTTATAAGATATCCGACCCAGGGTCGCTCGGGACCGCCCTCGAATCGCTTACCATAGCGCTCGATTTCATACCTTCCGTCCTTGTGGCGAGAAGGACCGAGGGGGTCACTTTCGGGCTCGGCGCGTCGATGCTCGTCTCTAAAAAATCCCTTGATGAGACAGGAGGCTTCGCGGCGATCGCTGACTATATCGCTGACGACTACCAGCTCGGCAACAGGCTCTGGAAAAAAGGGTATAAGATAATAATCTCGGGCCGGGTGCTCGAGACCGTCGTCGGCCGCATGAGTTTTAAGGATTATCTGACCCACCAGATACGGTGGGCCAGGACATACAGGGCATCGAGACCAAAGGGTTTCATAGGTTCCGGAATTACGCACCTTTTTCCTATCGCCCTTATTTTCCTTATCTTTCGGGGCCCCTCTGCAATGGCCCTTTTAGCGCTCGGCGGCGCGGTCGCGTTGCGGTACGCTACAGCCTATCTGCTTTACAAAAAGGTCATCCGAGCGCGCGGCTGGCTAAAGTGGCTTCCGCTACTGCCTCTTAAGGACATCCTGAGCGCCGTGATCTGGGCGTGGACCTTCACGGGTAGAAAGATCTGGTGGCGGGGCAGGCGATACAGGATACTAAAAGACGGAAGGATGGAGTCTATCGATAGAAGGGCCTAATTACAGCAGGGCGTCTATCTCCGCGGCTATTTGCGGGAACCATTCCTTTAAAAGGGTATTGAGGTTCATCTCTTCGAGGGGCCTCTCCCGGGGCGCGTTTTTCTTCGGCCTGAACTTATACTCGAGCGTATTTATCCTGAATTCCGGCTCGTAGTCCCTGTATATCTCGTATATCTCTCTTTCAGTCGGTTTCCAGGCGAGGAACTTTACGAGATTGAACCCCTGTTTTTCCCAGAGCTTGCAGAAAGGAACGCTGAAATAGCCGTTAT
>DAIDBB010000150.1 GCA_027310325.1 bacterium
AGCATACTCGGGTCGCGTTTTATGAAGGCAATGCGCTGCTTGATGACCTCTTTCAGGAAATCTTCCGCGAAAACGTCGGCGCCCCCGTACCCCTTGAACTGGTAGTATACCGGAACGACGTCCGCCTTATTGAGAAAAAGGGACCTGTGGACCCTGCGGAGAACCTCGGTCTTGCCGGCCCATCTCCTGCCGGCCAGGAATATCCCGGGCGTGATCCTCCGCGGGTCTGCGGCCCTGCGGCAAATGTAATCTATCTCTCTGGCCCTGCCGAAGAATTCGCCGTCGGGGCATACCCCGAACAGCGCTTCATCCCTCATACAACACCACCCTGTTCTTTCCGGTGCGTTTTGCCCTGTACATGGCCCTGTCAGCGCTATTGATGAGGTCGTCTATATCGGCGGAATCGCCGGGGAATTCGGCTATCCCAAGGCTTATCGTCGGCCACTCCTTGAAATTGTCCGTCGCGGGCCTGTACTCCTCGACGCTCTTTCTCAGCCTCTCGGCGATAACGAACGCGTCTTTCTTGTCCGTATGCGGCAGCAGGACCGCGAACTCCTCTCCCCCGTACCTGGAGACGACGTCCATGGACCTTACGGCGTCCCTGATGGAATGGGCCACACCCTTTAATATCTCGTCCCCGCCCACATGGCCGTACCTGTCGTTGAAGCTCTTGAAGTTGTCGATGTCTATCATGAAGATGGTGAAGCACTCGTTATGCCTCTTGACGCGCTCGACCTCCTCGAAAAGCCTCTCCCTGAAGTACCTCCTGTTGAAAAGCCCCGTTAGCGGGTCCGTCATGGAGATGGTCTTAAGCTCCTCTGACATGCTGTAGTAGGCGCCGCGCTCAAGTGCGATGGAGGCGTAATTCGCGAACGAAAGAAGAAGGTAGAGGTCTTCTTCCGAAAAAGGCCCGCCGGAGAGCTTGTCCGATACGTTTATGACCCCTATGACCTTGTTCTCAAGCTTTATGGGTATGGATATGAAGGACTTGGTCTTGTAGGCCGGGCCGTTTTTCCTCGGAGGCACTTCGGCCTCGATGTTCCTTACCATGACCGGCAGGCCCCTTGCCGCTATGGACCCCGAAATACCTTCGCCGATCTTGACCCGTAGCCTCTCGGCGACCTCCCTTTCTATCCCCCTCGATGCCTTCACCGAAAGGACGTTATTCTTGTTGTCGAGTATCATGAGGCTTCCGCGCTCGGCTTCGACAAGCTCGGAACTCTTCTCAAGTATCGTCGCGTAAAGCTCTTCCCTGTCGAGGACCGACGCGATCGACCGGTATACCCCTTCAAGGGCGCGAAGCCCCTTTACGCGGTTCTTCTCGACGTTTATCGCGGCGCGGTCCTTATCCGCCCTCATGGCGTAGAGGTTCTTCAGGAACGGAACGGCAAGGTTACTTACTATGTCAGGTATGGTAAATATAGACTTCGCCGGTATCGTCTTTATCTCCTTACGGAGCCGCGCAAGCGTGATATCGTCAAACCGGAACGGGGCGACCCCGCTTTGGAACTCCTGTTCTGCCGCGCCCGAGAGATAGACGCTCCCTCCTATT
>DAIDBB010000159.1 GCA_027310325.1 bacterium
ATGCAGACCAAAGAGGTCAGCCCCGAGGAGCTTCTTCAGGCTAAAACGCTCCTTTTACGGCAGGTCCCTCTAAGGGAGGCGAGCACAGACAGCATCGCCTCCATGCTCCTCAATCTTGCCGCCGAGGACCTCCCGCTGGACGAGACTGTCCGCGCCGCCAAAAGGTACAGGGAGATGACGGCCGCGGAGGTAAAGTCCGCGTTCTCGAAGGTAATCCGGCTGGAGGACTTCGTCCAGATAACCGTAGGCCCGGAACCGCAGTAGTTCGCCATTCGGTATAAATCCCCATCTTAATATTTTACAATGATGCAGCCGCCGTGTTATAATCACAACCTCTTTAAAACGTAGTTTAAAAAGTTTCAAAAAGTTTAAAAAGCGGTTCGCGTTCGAAAAAATGCGGTTAAATAAGGTTCTGATTATCAAGATTGCCGCGATCGGCGACCTTTTGATGGCAACGCCCGCTATCAGGGCCCTCAAAAAGAGCAATCCATTCGCCGAGCTTACCCTACTGGCGGGCGCTTCCATAAGAGAGGCCGCCGCCGGGAACCCGTACATAGACAGGATAATCGAGATAGACGATAAGGCCCTTTTTAGCGGAGGCCTTTTCAAGAGATGGCGCCTGGCCGCAGGGCTCATAGGGCGGATAAGGAAGGAAAGATTCGACGCGGCGGTGATACTGCACAGGGACTGGAAGTACGGGGCGATAGCAATGGCCTCTGGCATAAGCGAGCGCGCGGGCTTCGGCAATTCGTATTGGTCGAGGCTATTTCTAACCAGAGCTGCCCGGATAACGGGCGTAAGCCATCATATAGACCACTATCTTGAGGTAGTAAGGCTCCTCGGCGCAAGAGCTGACGGGCGGGGGATGGATTTTTACATAAGCGAAGCGGCGAGGGAAAAGGCCTCTAAAACGCTTCTGGAGCATGGCTGCCTCTCCGCAGACCTTGTGGGCGTTGCCCCGGGCGGGGCGCGTAACGTAAAAGAGGTAATGGACACAAGGAGATGGCCCGCCGGGCATTACAGGGAGCTTATAGGAAGGCTTGCTGCAAGCGGCTTCAGGGTAGTCCTTATTGGCTCGGAAGGGGATAAGTGGTTCCTTGAAGGCTGGGAGGCGCCGCAGGGAGCGGTAAACCTCATGGGAAAGACCACCCTTGTTGAGGCCGCCGCGTTAATGGAGCGGTGCTCGGTCGTTGCGGCTAACGACTCCGGCCTTATGCACCTCGCGAGCGCAGCCGGGACCCCAGTCGTCTCCATATTCGGCCCCACGGACCCGCGCGAGAAATACCCAATGAGTGCCGGAAGTTTTTATTTCTGGAAGGGCGGGGAGCTTGAATGCGCCCCGTGCTACAAGGACGGCGTCTTCCCGGACTGCAAGACTTTGGAATGCATGAGAAAGATAAGCGTGGATGAGATCTACGCGAAGATAATCGAGACCGCCGGACAACGCAGACGGACGGCGGCTGAAAGTTAAGGGCGCTGGGTATATTGATCTTTTCCGAAGGCTACAGTAAAGATCCTTCGGCTACCGGGAATAATGCTTAAATCGATAAGCCTTACCGTGATGGCCACTCTTTTGGGCCAGGTATTCAATTTTTTTACGGACGTCCTGATAGCCAACAGTTTCGGAACGAGCTGGAAGGCCGACGCCTATTTCCTCGCCCTCGTCGTCCCCGTAATACTCTCCGATCTTTTCGTCGCCTGCATAAACGCCGTCTTTATCCCCTCCTACATGGAGCGCAGGGGCCACGGCGACACGGACGAGTTCTTCAGCACGGCGGTGAACGCGTCAATCTTCATAACCGTCGTCGTCTCGGCCATGGTTTTTTTCCTGGCGCCGCATCTCATAAACGTGATGGCCGGGAAGTTTTCCGGCGAGGCGCGGGACCTGACGGTCACTCTTACGAGGATGCTACTTCTCCTCACCCTCACCATGCCGCTTGCTACGATACTTTCATGCAGGCTTAACGCCCACGACCAGTTCGCGCTGCCGGCCCTCGGTAAGTCGTTCAACTTCGGCTTCATAATACTTTCCCTGCTGGTCCTCCGGAAAAATATCGACATCTTCTCGCTTCCGGCAGGCTACATCGCCGGGAGCCTGTTTTTCCTGTTGGCCCTCGTCTTTCTCTTTCGGAGGACCGGCCTCGGGTACGAGCTTACGCTCGATGCAAGGCACCCGGCCTTGAAGGAGATGGGGGTCCTGGCCCTGCCGCTCGTTGCCTCCTCCACGGTCAACTACGTGAATATATTTATCGAGAGGAGTGTGGCGGCCGGTTTTTCCGAAGGGAGCATCTCGGCCTTAAATTACGCCTTCAAGCTCGTAAACGCTCCGGTCAACCTTTTCATACTGGGCGGGATGACGGTCATAATGCCGGCCTTTTCAAGGCATGCCGTTCAAGGCGACATGGAGAGCCTTAAAAAGATGGTGTTCGACGGGCTTGGGCTCGTGTCGTTTTTTATCATGCCCATCATCGTCTGCCTCATCGTCTTCAGGGTTCCGATCGTCAGGCTCCTCTACGAGAGGGGGGCGTTCTCGCCGCGTTCCTCGGAGGTCACGTCAACCGCGCTCCTTTTTTACTCGTTCGGGGCCTTCGGTCTCGCCGCGGCCACCGTAATGAGCAGGGCCTTTTACGCGCTGAAAGAGATGAACAAGCT
>DAIDBB010000173.1 GCA_027310325.1 bacterium
TTATAGGACACGGCCTCCTGGGCAAAGAGGCGTTCGGTTATCATATAGGTAAGGCTGTCGTTCGTGCGGTTTACGACACCCTTTGAGTCTATGGTCGGCGCGATCGAGCTCTGAAGATTCGCAATGGACGTGTCGTTTATACCGCTCGCGTCAAGGGTGAGCCTTTTCGTTATCTGATAGCTGAGCGAGACGGCCGCGTTCAGGTTGTCCTGCGTGGTCTTATTGACCGGCGTCTCGCTGACATAGTCTCTTGCGTCCAGCTCGAGCTTTGACTTGAACGCGGTCGAAGGGACGAAATTGACTATGCCTGAGTAAATCTGGCCCTTCTGGTCAAGGCCCGCGGTGGAGTTGCTGTAGTAATTATACCTGTGGACCTGGTTGACGTCGCGGCTTGTCTTCGAGTTCAGGCCCAGGTTTAAGCCGGAAAGCCTGCTTTCCGATGTTCCGGTGGCGTCCTGGATGGCCCTGGTGCCTGCAATAAAGAAGTCGGTGCTTCTGGATATGGCCGTCCTGTTGTCAAAATTGACGGCATTCCTGGTCTTGGTCAGGTCGCGCGTCTTGTCGTCGCTTTGCGAATACAGGTAGTACAGGTCGTTAAGTGTAGGGCCCCATCTCTTCGTCAGTGAGACCGTGGCGTAGGTATTTACGTTCTCGGAGCCGGGTGCGACGAAATCGGTCCTCCGGAAGTTGACATTAGTCATGGGCAGGGTCCGGAACTTCGCCATCCAGTCAAGCCCGTAGGTTGTTTGCGTGCTTTTCTGGGAGTCTGAATAGAGGTTCCTTCTTTCAGCGAAAAGCGTAAGCGGTATCGCCGAGAGCGGCAGGAGCGTCGTGCGGGCGGTAAAGTCGAGGTCCTTGAAATCGTTGCTCGTTCTATTGTTCTGGTTCTTACGGCTTATCTGGGTGTCGGTAAAGGCAACGCCCAGGTCGTAGATAATGAACCTGCGCGAGAGAAGGTTCCCGCGGAAAAGAAGCGAGTACGTCTGGACGAACGCGGAATAGTCGTACTTTATCGGGCCCTGCTCAAATGAGTCTTTCCGGTACTCCAGGTTCAGGTAGGCCAAAAGAGACTTGCGGAGATAAGGGTCCCTTGCCAGATCGCACAGACCTGTTGAGGGAGCGAGCAATACTATAAAAAATATAACTCCCGCCCACCATACTCTTTTGAAGGGGAGCATAGATTCCTTTCAGACGAGGCCGGCGGATGACAGCCTTACTTCGACCATACGCATCTAAAACCTACATCGTTAAAGAGCCCCTCCGGCGGAGCGGCGTTTCTGAAGGACGTCCGTACGTAGACCTGGAGCGAGTAGTGGCCCATTCCTCCCCAGCCTCCGCCCCTTACCACCCTTAACTTCTCGCCGTAGTCGGCGTCC
>DAIDBB010000182.1 GCA_027310325.1 bacterium
TCTCTTGCCTTCCTGCATAGTCGCCGTCACGGGCGCAAGCGGAGCCGTTTACGGGATAAGGCTCATCGAGGAGCTCCTTAAAAGGGGCTACGGGATAGACCTTATCGTCTCGCCGTCCGGGGTACTCCTCTTGAAGGAAGAGCTCGGATTGGACGCAGGCAAGGACCCCGGAAAAAAGGTCCTCTCATTTCTAAAAGCCCGGAACGCGGGGCTAAAGGGCGGCATCAGGCATTACGCGGCCGGGGACCTGACGGCCCCCATAGCGAGCGGCTCGTCCATGAGAAAGAAGATGGTAATCTGCCCGTGCTCGATGGGCACCCTGGGGAGGATCGCCTCCGGCATATCCGGCAACCTCATCGAGCGGGCCGCGGACTGCGTTTTGAAGGAGCGCGGCGAGCTTGTCCTCGTCCCGAGGGAAACGCCGCTTAACGCCATCCACCTCGAGAACATGCTCAGGCTCTCGCGCGCCGGGGCCGTGATACTCCCGGCCATGCCCGGCTTCTACTCCAGGCCGAAGACCGTGGACGATATGGTGGACTTCGTCGTCGGCAAAATTCTCGACATACTATCTGTCGAGCACACCCTCTTCAAACGCTGGGAGTAGCCCCGCCCCTCCCTAAAAGGGATATAATGAATATGGAGAGAGGATAAAGGCTTCTCCAGAAGGAGGCCGCCTTTATGGACAAAAACCGCGGGAAAAAAGCCGTCAAAAAGCCCCGCGAAACCGGGGAAGAGGAAAAGAAACTTAAGAAGGACGAGACCGGGCGTCCTGCGTCCCTTTCCGACGAGGACGAGGTCACGATGAGCTTCGTGGCGCGGAAGCTTAAAGACAGCTGCTCGGACTAACTAACAGGCTGCCCAAAAAGTCCATCTGCTTCGTCGTCTCCGCCGCTCGTGTCCTTTTCATTGGCCGCCCTTCGGCCCCGCCCCCGGCAAGCGAGGAGCGGTGAGGGGAAAAAGAAAGTAAGATTGCCTTTTAAGGCGCGTATGGTGTAAATTATCATCCGCGTTTTTTAATGAGTGCAAAAATTCTTTATCCGTCATTGCGAGCGAAGCGAAGCAATCTGTTTTTTAAATCAAGGGATTGCTTCGTCCCGCCTGCGGCGGGCAGGAGCTTGGCCGGCGCAATTGCCGACAATAGACTGTGAGGCATGCGGTCCATTTTGACTTCGCTCCCCGCACGGTGCGCTCCTCGCAATGACAACAAAAAGAATTTTCCCCAAAAAAATAAACTCCAACGGACAAAGACCATGCTCGACATGAAGTACCTGAGGGAAAACCTCGAAGTGGCCGAAAGTCGGCTTAAGACGCGCGGAGAACGCTACGACCTCTCGGAGATAAAAAAACTCGACGCGGAAAGGCGCGCGCTCCTTGCCGGGGCCGAGGCCTTGAAGCAGAAGAGTAACGCCGTCTCGAAGGAAATAGGCCGTCTAAAGAAGGAGGGCAAGGACGCCTCCTCCATTTTGAATGAGATGCAGTCGGTCGCAACCGGAATAAAAGACCTCGATTCAGAGGTGGCGAAGGTCGAGGATAAGCTCAACGCCGCGCTCCTCCTCATACCCAACCTCCCGCACCCGTCGGTGCCCGTGGGCGCGGACGCCTCGCAGAACCCGGTCGTCCGGAAGTGGGGGGAGCCGGGGAGGTTCGGCTTCCCTCCGCTCGAGCACGGCGACATAGGCGAGGCGCTCGGCATAATCGATACCGCGCGCGCCGGCAAGATAGCGGGCGCGCGGTTTACGCTCCTTAAAGGCCCGGGCGCGCTCCTTGAGAGGGCGCTCATGAACTTCATGCTCGACCTCCACACGCGGGAGCACGGCTACACCGAGGTCCTGCCGCCCTTCATGGCCAAGAGGGAGAACTTCCTCGGCACGGGGCAGCTCCCCAAGTTCGAGGAGGACCTCTTCAAGATCGACGGGTGGGACCACTTCCTCATACCTACTGCCGAGGTGCCGGTGACGAACATCCACAGGGACGAGATAATCCCCGAAGAATCGCTGCCGGTAAAATACACGGCCTGTACGCCCTGCTTCAGGAAAGAGGCGGGCTCCTACGGAAAGGACGTAAAGGGGCTAATAAGGCAGCACCAGTTCGACAAGGTGGAACTAGTTAAGTTCTCATCCCCCGAGACCTCATACGAGGAGCTCGAAAAGCTCACGAACGACGCCGAGGAGGTCCTTAAAAGGCTTGGCCTGCCCTATCAGGTAGTAGCTCTATGCACAGGCGACATGGGGTTTTCTTCGGCGAAGACCTATGACATAGAGGTGTGGCTCCCCGGGCAGGGAAGATACCGCGAGATATCGTCCTGCTCGAACTTCGAGGACTTCCAGGCGCGGAGGGCCGCCATAAGGTGCAAGGCCAGGGGAGGGAAGGCCCGTTACGCGCACACGCTGAACGGCTCGGGCCTTGCGATCGGCAGGACGCTCGTCGCCATACTCGAGAACTACCAGCGGGAGGACGGGTCGGTCGCCGTGCCGGAGGCGTTGAGGGGCTATATGGGGGGGATGGAGAGGATAACCAAACAGCAGCCTTAGGTTTCCTTTTCCAAAAGGGGGATTTGAAAGGGGCCTGAAATACTCCTCCCCTTTGCAAGGGGAGGCCGGGGGGGGTGGTGTAAAAAGCTTAAAGCGGCCACCCCTGCCCCTCCTTCTCAAGGAGGGGGCTTCTGGAGTTACTTAGATAATCTCTTCCGTCCTCCGTAAGAAAGAGGGGAGCAAAAAGGACAAGGGAAAAGAAGGCCGTCATTGCGGGCGTAGCGCACCGTGCGGTGGGCGACACCGTGCGGTGGGCGAAGTTAACATGGCTGCGCAGCCGCATAGACCATTGCGGCAATTTGGTCAACTGAGTTTCCTCCCGCCGCAGGCGCGACGAAGCAATCCCGTTTTCCCTTTCCACCTTGCCGGGGAAGGCCAGGCTGGGGAAAGCGGGATGGGAGGGCCTAGAGCCGTCATTGCGAGGAGCCGTTTGTGCGACGAAGCAATCTGTCTTTAAGTTTTATCCTATGGAAAAACAGTATTATGTTTACAT
>DAIDBB010000184.1 GCA_027310325.1 bacterium
GATAGCTGAAGCCATGGATAGTTACAAAAATATCAGCTCCTATTCGGTCACTCTCCGGTCAAAAAGCCAAAACGCCTCCGAGACAATCAAATACTATTACAAAAAACCGGGTTTCGTGAGGATGGAGTTTATAGAGCCCCACAGCGGGGCCCTTCTTGTCTACGACCCCGCGAAGAAACTGGTAATCCTTCGTCCTTTCGGTTCGTTGAAGTCCTTTGTGCTGAAACTAAGGCCGGACGACTTCCTTGTAAGGAGCTCAAAAGGCCATACCGTAGCCGAATCAGACATCGGAGCCCTTTTAAAAAGGGTATCGGAGCTTCAAAAAAACGGCATAACTGGAGTGCTCGGAGAAGAAGACATCGGAGGACGGAAGGCACTGATTGTAAGCGTAGCAGGGAAAAAAGGCATGACCGTTGACGGGTCCCACAAATACCTTCTGTGGCTAGAGAAAGGCTCGTTCATGCCTTTGCGGGTAAGGGCATACGATTCCAGCGATAAATTATCCGAGGACGTATTAATGGACGACCTCAGGATAAACCCTCAAATACCTGAAAATTACTTCGAAATTCAATAGGGTGGTGGAGTCCGTCTTATGAGAAGCTTCGACGTCTTGGTCATAGGGTCAGGCCCCGGCGGTCAGAAGGCCGCGATACAGGCCGCGAAACTGGGCAAAAAAGTGGCGATAATAGAGCGAAGCCCTTATATCGGCGGGGCGGGCCTCCACTCCGGGACGCTTCCAAGTAAGACCTTGAGGGAAACGGCACTTTTCCTTGCCGGTTTCAAACAGAGGGCCATCTTTGGCTTTCAGTTCACCCTCGGGAGGGAAGTCACCCTAAGCGAGCTCATGCACAGGAAGTCGGAAGTCATAAGGAACCAGATGGAGCTCATCATCGAACAGTTCTCAAGAAATCACGTAGAGATAATATACGGCGAGGCTTCTTTCATAGACAGCAAGACTCTCCTTGTAAAAGGGGCCGGCGGAGGGGAGGAGCTTGCCGCCGATATAATAGTCATTGCCGCCGGGTCGAGGCCGGCCAGGCCGGCGGACGTGCCGTTCGACAAAGACCATATCTATGACAGCGATTCCATCCTAGGGCTCGATAAGATCCCTGACAACATCACGATAGTTGGCGGAGGGGTCATAGGCTGCGAGTACTCCTGCATTTTCGCCGCCCTTGGCGTAAAGATCACCCTCGTCGAAAAGAAGGACAGGCTCCTTTCTTTCGCGGACGCGGAGATAATAAACAGCCTCACG
>DAIDBB010000204.1 GCA_027310325.1 bacterium
ATCTTGCCGTGGCCGAGGGTGTAGAAGGCAAGGACCCTGTCGGACTCCCCGAAATCGCAGGAATTGAGTATTACGGCCTCTGTCTTGTAAAGCCCTCTCTTCATGAGTAGCCCTCTATGAAGAAGTTAGCACAGGGTAAAAAAAGAAGTCAACAGACATAGAGAGCGGATTTCCTCTTGAAACCCTCCCCCTTGATAGGGGAGGGCGAGGGTGGGGGTGAGATTAAATGCAAGGGAGTATCATCCCGGTTCTCTATCTACGCGGCCATGAATTTCACCCTCCCCTCGGTCCCCATCAAGGGAGGGGATGGTGTTGGAGATGCCCTTGCCGTGGAAAATTATGATTACAGCCTTTTTCCACCGAAGACCAAAAAAAACGGCAGGCTTTGGCCTGCCGTCGGTAAACATCCTTATTTAAATCGGTTTATCTTTCGAGGAAGAAGGGGCCCGTGACGTTCCTCATCACATGCTCGGTCGTGGAGCCGAGGACCATCTCGACGAGCCTTGAATGGTGCGAGGTGCCCATGAAAAGGAGGTCGTGGTTGTTCTCCCTGTAATACTTCTCGATTGACACGGGCGGGTCGTCGGAAAGCTGCACGAAGCCGGCTTTTATGCCGTAGGGCCTAAGGTAGTTCTCGGCGTCCCTCAATGCCTGGCTCTCGGCCTCCGGACTTTTCACGTTTACGACCGTGAGCGGAAGCCCCAGGGTCTTCATCCACTCGGCTGCCGAGTGCATGGCCTTCCCGGAGTTCGGGCTGCCGTCGTAGGCGAGCATCGGTTTCCCGGGCTCGACGAACCGGTCCGGCACGACGAAGACCGGCTTCGGGGACTTCCTCAAGACGCTTTCGGTCGTGGAGCCGAGGAGCCCGTACTCGAACATGGCGTTTACGCCCCTTTGCCCGAGTATTACGAGGTCCGCGAGGTTCGCCTTCTCGCATATCTCGTTAGAGATGACGCCGACCGGCATGAACTTCTCGTATTTAACGTCGGCCTTGCCGCATTCATCCTCAAAGGACGAGAGGATGGTACGGCCCCTTGCTTCCAGGACCTCCCTCATCTTCGTCGAAAAGTTGAGGAAGGGCTCAAAGCCGAGGGAACCCGACAGGTCGTGCAGAAATGGCCCTTCAAGGGACACTATGTCCACGACGTGCATCCCCACGAGGGAGGACTCGAATTTTTTGGCGAGCCAGATCCCCCAGTCAAGAGCGGATTTTCCGTACTCGGAGCCGTCCAGGGGGACGAGGATCTTTTTTATCATATCATCGCGGGCTCACTTATCGGTGAAGATTCCACGGTCACTTCGCCGTTCCTGATATCGACCTTGAAGAAGTCGCCTTCTTTCCACTTGAGCGTCACGGGGACCTTCACCTTCTCGTCAACGTGCCTCTTAAGGAACCTGGCGCCGTACTTTTCGCTGTAGCCCTTTTCGACGAGCGTGTCCACCGCCCTGTCGGTCACGGCCATGTGCTTGCCGTATTCTTCCATATGTTCCTTGATCCTGTCAAGGTACATGTTCGTAAGGGCCCTGACCTCTTCCATCGTAAGGGGCGAGAAGACGATTATGTCGTCTATGCGGTTCAGGAACTCGGGGGAGAACGTGCCCTCGACGTCCCTCATTATGTCCTTCTTCAGCGTGTCCGTCTTCTGCCCCTCGGGCAGGAACCCGACGGGCTTCACGAACTTCTTGAAGACGTCGGCCCCGAGGTTGCTCGTCATTATGATGACCGTGTCGCTGAAGTAGACGCGCTTGCCCCTGCCGTCCGTGAGCCACCCCTCGTCAAAGACCTGCAAGAAGAGGTTAAGCACGAACGGGTGCGCCTTTTCTATCTCGTCAAGGAGGACGACCGAATAAGGGTTCTCGCGGACAGGGTTCGTAAGAAGCCCCCCGCGCTCCGAGCCTACTATGCCGCGCGGCATGCCGATAAGCTTATCCACCGCTATGGCCGAGTCCTTGTACT
>DAIDBB010000216.1 GCA_027310325.1 bacterium
CGCTTGTATTCATACTGGTTTATCAGGTGATTGTGCCAGGGTCGATTACGCTCTTTTACGCGATGATACCGATAGCGTTCGTCTTCGGCGTTCAGCTCGTCATGCCAATAGGCGCGGCCGACATGCCGGTCGTCATTTCGATCCTTAACTCATACGCGGGTCTTGCCGGCTCCGCGACGGGGTTCGTCATAGGGAATAACGTCCTTATAATCGCGGGCGCCCTTGACGGGACGTCTGGACTTCTGCTTTCGATACTTATGTGCCAGGCCATGAACCGTTCGGCCGCGACCGTCTTTTTCGGCGGTCTGGGCGCTACACCCGCCCCTGCCGTAAAACCGGCCGCTCCAAAGCCGGCGGCCGCGGCGGTTGCCGCCAAGCCGGTCGAGGAAGCCAGGCCTGCCGTCAAGAAGCTTTCCCCCGAGGAAGCGGCCGTACTTTTCAGGGAAGCGAAGAAGGTCATTATCGTCCCTGGTTACGGCATGGCGGCTGCCCAGGCCCAGCACGTTGTCGGAGAGTTCGCTTCAATGCTTAAAGGCAAGGGCATAGACCTCAAGTTCGCGATACACCCGGTTGCCGGCAGGATGCCGGGACACATGAACGTCCTTCTGGCCGAGGCCGGTATCCCGTATACCGACCTCATTGAGATGGAGGAGATAAACCCTGAATTCGACGATACGGACATAGCCCTTGTAATAGGCGCCAACGACACGACGAACCCCGCAGCGCGCCACGACAAGTCGAGCCCCATCTACGGCATGCCGATCCTCGACGTCGACAAGGCAAAGAGGGTCATAGTCTGCAAGCGCGGAATGGCCCCCGGCTTTGCCGGCATAGATAACGAGCTCTATCTCGACAAGAAGACCTGGATGCTCTTCGGGGACGCAAAGGACTCGATAACGAAGGTCATAACGAGCATAAAGGACCCGAACCTCAAGGCCGTTGCCCCGGTAGCCGAGGCGCCCGCCCAGGCCGCTCCGGCCGAAGGCGGCTCGCCCGTTAAGAAGATAACGCCGGAAGAGGCCGCGAACCTCTTCAAGAAGTCCAAGCACGTTATCGTCGTCCCGGGCTACGGCATGGCCGCCGCGCAGGCGCAGCATGCCGTTGGCGAGTTCGCCGAGCTCCTTAAATCAAAGAGCGTCTCGGTCAAGTTCGCGATACACCCGGTTGCGGGCAGGATGCCCGGCCATATGAACGTCCTTTTGGCCGAGGCAGGTGTGCCGTATACCGACCTTATCGAGATGGAGGAGATTAACCCTGAATTCGAGGAGGCGGACGTCGCGATAGTAATCGGCGCGAACGACACCACGAACCCCGCCGCCCGTCACGATAAGTCGAGCCCCATCTACGGCATGCCGATACTAGACGTTGACAAGGCAAAGACCGTCATCGTCTGCAAACGCAGCATGGCCCCGGGTTTCGCCGGCATCGATAACGAGCTTTACGTTCAGCAGAATACCCGGATGCTCTTCGGGGACGCGAAGGATTCGATCACAAAGGTCGTTCAGAATCTTGGCGCGTAGTTCCTCTTAACGAGCATTCTTACCCGTACCGGCGTGAAAGACCGCCGCCATTTTCATGGCGGCGGTCTTGACGCTGTAAGGAATGCAAATACAGAGCCGCCTGTTTCACCCCGCAGCGCGGGTACCGCATTTTCAGTAAAGGAGAGAAGAGGATTAATGGACAGCACAACGCTAACAATTGTTTTTGCTCTGGCCGCGGCCGTAATCGGGATACTTTACGCGGCGTATCTTATCTTCTGGGTCAAGGGGCTTGACAGCGGAAACGAGGAGATGAGGAAAATACAGGCCGCCATCCACGAAGGGGCGCACGCTTATATGGCCCGGCAGTATAAGACCGTTGCGATAGTAGCGGCCGTAATATTCGTCCTCCTGTGGGGGGCGGGGTCCTGGTCCGAGCACTTCGGGCTGTTGACCGCCGTCGGGTTCCTTGTCGGCGGCGTCGCCTCGGCCATCTCGGGCTATGTCGGGATGATGGTGGCCGTAAGGGCGAACGCCAAGACCGCGCAGGCGGCTCACGGCGGGCTTAACTCGGCCTTGAGGGTCGCTTTCCGCGGAGGGGCGGTTACGGGGCTCCTTCTTATCGGCCTCGGGCTTCTCGCCGTAACCGGATTTTTCGCCTTTGCCATAAGGTTCGCAGGCGACTCCAAGGCGGTCCCGTCGCTTCTTTCCCTCGGCCTCGGCGGAAGCCTCATATCCCTCTTCGCCAGGGTAGGCGGAGGGATATATACAAAGGCCGCGGACGTGGGCGCCGACCTCGTCGGCAAGGTCGAGGCGGGTATCCCTGAAGACGACCCCAGGAACGCCGCGGTCATCGCGGATAACGTCGGCGATAACGTCGGCGACTGCGCGGGCATGGCCGCTGACCTTTTTGAGACTTACGCGGTCACAACTGTTGCCACCATGGCGCTGGCGCACCTCCTTTACCCGGAGTCAAGGAACGCCATGCTTTTCCCCCTGGTCCTCGGGGGAGCGGCCATACTCATGACAATAATAGGGAGCTGGTTCGTGCGGCTCGGCCCCGGCGGCGGGATCATGTCGGCCCTTTACAAGGGTTTTGTGGCAACCGGCATACTTTCCGCGATAGCCTTTTATCCGGCCACTTACTATATAATGAACGGCGTCGGCGGAGTGCCCGCGTTCAACTACTATATCGCCGCCCTTATCGGGCTTCTCGTTACTTTATGCCTCGTGGTCATCACGGACTATTATACGGCGAAGCACTTCAGGCCCGTGCAGGAGATAGCCGAAGCGTCCCTTTCCGGGCACGCGACGAACATAATATCCGGACTTGCGGTAGCAAACCAGGCAACAGCCCTTCCGGTCATAGTCATCGGGGCTGCCATACTCGGCAGTTACGCCCTGGCCGGCCTTCTGGGAGTTGCGATCGCGGCCGAGGCAATGCTCACCATGTCGGGAATAGTTGTCGCCATAGATTCCTTCGGCCCTATTACGGATAACGCCGGTGGAATAGCCGAGATGGCCAAAATGGGCTCCGCGGTCCGTAACGTCACGGACCCGCTTGACGCCGTAGGCAACACCACGAAGGCCGTTACGAAGGGCTACGCCATAGGCTCGGCGGGGCTGGCCGCTATCGTCCTTTTCTCCGAATATACCCGCTCTGTGTCAAAGGCCGGAGACCCGATGAGCTTTAATATCTCGGAGCCGCTTGTCCTTGTGGGACTCTTCTTAGGCGGCATGCTCCCGTTCCTCTTCGCCTCATTCCTTCTTAAGGCCGTTGGAAAGGCGGCCGGCTCGATAGTCGATGAGGTAAGAAGGCAGTTCAGGGAAATAAAGGGGATAATGGAAGGGACCGCGAAGCCGGAATACGGCAGGTGCGTTGACATAGTGACCACCGCCGCCATCCGGAAGATGATACTCCCGTCGCTTATACCTGTCCTCGCGCCCATAATCGTCGGGCTCATCCTCGGGCCGAAGGCCCTTGGAGGGCTCCTTGTAGGGAGCATCGTTACCGGGCTATTTGTCGCGATCTCCATGACATCGGGGGGCGCTGCGTGGGATAACTCCAAGAAATACATCGAAGAGGGCCATCATGGCGGCAAGCACTCGCCGGCGCACCAGGCGGCCGTAACCGGGGATACTGTCGGAGACCCGTTCAAGGACACGGCGGGCCCTGCCATAAACCCGATGATAAAGGTCATTAACCTCGTTGCCGTTCTTTTCGGGGTGCTTTTGTTTTCATAAGCGAGAGTTGATAAAAAATAAAAAGGGGGCGCCTGTCGGCGTCCCCTTTTTATTTGAGTGGATAAATCTCTTGAGAGCAGGGATCAATCCGCCGGTCCGTTACGATGCCGGATGAACTCGATGGCTCCCGGAAGAACGGATATTATTATTATCGCGAGGATCACTATCGAGAAGTTCTCTTTTACGACCGGAATCGCCCCGAAGTAATATCCCGATAAGACAAAAAGCGCTACCCACGAAATCCCGCCAATTATATTGTAAGCGAAGAACCTGCCGTAAGACATGCTCCCCACGCCCGCCACAAAAGGCGCGAAAGTGCGCACTATCGGCACGAAGCGCGCAAGGATGACCGTCTTGCCGCCGTATTTTTCATAGAAGAGGTGGGTTCTGTCGAGGTATTCCTTCTTGAGGAACCTGCCGTTACCCCGGAATACCCTGGGGCCGATGATATTGCCCGCCCAGTAATTGACCGTATCCCCTGATACGGCAGCAACGGTTAAGACGGCGAGAAGGACCTCCACTCTTATGGTGCCAAGGGCGGCGATGTTGCCTGCGGCAAATAAGAGTGAATCCCCGGGTAATAGAGGGGTGACGACCAGGCCGGTCTCGAAGAATATTATGATAAATAGTATCAGATAGGTCCAGACCCCGTAATTCCGCGTCAATACGACCAGATGTTTATCGAGGTGCATAACTATCCCGATAAAAAAATTTATGAAATCCATAATACCCCTAAAGTTTATCAGGTTTAATCATCGGCATCTGCCCGCCGAATCAAGGGATTCAGCTGCCTTCACATAATAATGTATCGTTTATTGTTGGATGATGTCAATATCAGGCTGTTGTTAGGCCTTTTCCGGAGGGCTGTTACCCTGGGGTAACATATTTTTATATTGACTTTCATGAATTTATGCTAAAATAAAATATCACCCCTAAAATATCAATTTATATATAAAAAAACCGCGATTAAATTCCATAAAGGTTTAGGGAATAATCCGCAGTATGGTATAATCCCATAAGGTGAAAGATGAAAACAAAAGATTTTGAAGCCGAGCTTAGGATCCACATAGAAGCGAGATACCCAATATTATGGCTGGTATCTTTTGAAGAGCGGAGGGTTGAGAGGATACTGGAGGACCTGTGCGAGCAGATGAAGTTCAGCTTCTGGTCCTGGTCCGTCTCAAGGGGCCTTTACGGGGGCGAGAAGAAGAAAAGGGAACAGATGGGCAAGGAAAAGATCCTCGCGACCATCGAAGAAAAGATCACGAAAGACGACGAGACGAATAACCTTTTTCTCTTGAAGGATATAGTCAATTACTTCGGCTCTCACGAGTTTTTGAGGAAGTTCAGGGACCTGCCCGCGATATTGGACGAGCGCCGTCCCGTAAACACCATCTGCATCCTTTCTCCGACGTTAAGCGAGATGCCGCCGGAGCTCGAAGAAGACCTGGTCGTATTAGAGCTCAGCCTCCCTGACTATGATGAGATAGCCGAGATGGTATCAAAGACCTACGGACATCTCATCCCCGAGAAGTGGCACGCGTCCACAAGGTCGATCCTCTATAAGTCCCTTCAGGGGCTCTCCATGGATAATATCCGGCGCGTAATAAGGAAGGCCATAAGCCTTAATAACGGCGCCCTTAACGAGGATTGCATCTCTTACATACAGGACGAGAAACAGCAGATAATAAAGAAGCAGAAGATACTCGACTATTATCCGCATAGAGAGGCGATAGAGAATATCGGGGGACTGAGCGAGATAAAGAAGTGGTTCGTCGAAAGGGAACACGTATTTCGCCTCAGCAGGGATAAAATTGAGACCCTCGGGCTCGATGTCCCCAAGGGGCTCCTTCTTATAGGCGTGCCCGGGTCCGGTAAGAGCCTCTGCTGCAAGGCCCTGGCCGGCATCTGGAACCTGCCGCTCCTGAGGCTGGACGTTGGAAGGCTTTTCGGCTCGACCGTGGGAGAGTCGGAAAAGAACATAAGAAGGTGCATCCAGCTGGCCGAGGCGGTAAGCCCCTGCATACTCTGGATAGACGAGATAGACAAGGCCTTTGGCGGCATCGGCGGCTATCAGGGCGACTCAGGCACGCAGCTTCGCGTCTTCGGGACGTTCATCACGTGGCTGCAGGAAAAAGAAGACCCGGTCTTCGTGATATCCACGGCCAACGAACCGAAGAACCTTCCACCGGAGTTGTGGAGAAAGGGAAGGTACGACGAGGTCTTTTTCGTCGACCTCCCGAGCGAGGAAGAGAGGGAGGAGATATTCAGGATCCACCTTGAAAGAAGGGTCCGGAACCTAAATAGATTGACTCTTAAGGAACTCGCCCAGAACAGCCAGGGCTTCACGGGTGCCGAGATCGAGCAGGCCGTTAAGGACGCCATAGTAACGACGTTCAACAGGATACGGGAAGGGGGCGGAAGCACGAAAGAGGTCGAGGACATGATCGACGGGCTGCTTTCCCTCGATATCTCGCAGGAAACTCTCCTTACCTCGATAAGGAACATCACCCCGCTATCTGTACTCAAGCGGGAAG
>DAIDBB010000240.1 GCA_027310325.1 bacterium
AGAAGATAGATACCTTCTATAATGTGCTTATGGGCTACAAGAGGCACAGAAGCATACTCATAAAGACCTTTCTCTGCTCCCTTTTCGTGCAGGGCGGGGTCATAATAGGGTATTACGTCCTGAGTCAAGGCCTGGGGATGGAAGTGCGGCCCGGCTACTTTTTCCTCTACATACCCCTTACTACCGCCATTTCGATGCTCCCTATTTCGCTATCAGGCCTCGGGGTGCGCGAGGGGGCGTTTGTCTTTCTTTTTACCAAGGTTGGCGCCACGCAGGAGCAGGCCCTTACCCTATCGCTTATGTGGTTCGCCATAACCGCCATCGTCAGCATAATAGGCGGCGTAGAGTACATGAGGATGGGCGGAAGACAAACAGCGGACGGGGTCTAAAAGACGACAAGGGCCTTTTTTATGCCGTCCTTTTATGATATATTTCCGAGTTGTTTTGAATAAACGACAAACCGCCCGGAGGTCTTCAATGGTTGTTGACAAGGAACTTTTAGATATACTCGCCTGCCCCAAGTGCAAGGGCAGGATAAAGCTGAACGAGAAAAAGGATGGGCTGGTCTGCGAGAAGTGCCGTCTTGTATATCCGATAAAAGACGATATCCCGGTAATGCTCGTGGACGAGGCCACGGCCCTTAACTGATCGAGCGCATTCCCGCCAGTCAAGAGCTTCAACCGATAGCGCGATACCCTGGGAACGAGGCCGGTGGAAAAGATATCCGTCACCATAATAGCCCTTAATGAAGAAAATAATATCCGGGAATGCCTTGAAAGCGTCAAGTGGGCCGATGAGATAGTCGTCTCGGACTCGGGCAGCGTCGACAGGACTATTGAGATATGCCGCGGGTTCGGCGCGAAGGTATACTCGGATAAATGGTACGGCTTCGGAAAACAGAAAAACCTCTGCGCCGCCAGGGCGGCAAATGACTTCATTTTAAATATAGACGCGGACGAGAGGGTAACGCCGGAACTGAGGGATGAGATTCTTAAGGCCGTCAAGTCGGGCAATATGGCGGGGTATTATATCCCGAGGAAGAATTTTTTCGGCGACAGGTGGATAAGGCGGTGCGGCTGGTATCCCGATTACAACCTGAGGCTTTACAGCAAAGGGCGGGGCGGGTTTTCGGAAAGGCTCGTTCATGAGGCGGCAAGCGTTGCCGGCCCCAAGGGGTATCTCAAAAACCCTCTGGTCCACAGGACGTACAGCGGCATCTCGGACTACATGGCGAGGATGGACCGTTATTCGACGCTTGCCGCCAGGCAGATGCTCGACGAGGGCAAGGACGCAGGATTGACGGACCTTGCGTTCCGGCCGCTTTTCACGTTCTTCAAGATGTTCGTCCTCAAGAGCGGTTTTCTGGAAGGAGCCGCCGGGTTTACTCTTTCGGGGCTTTACGCCTGTTACACTTTCACAAAGTACGCCAAGCTGAGGGAACTCAAGCGCGGCCTCGGCTAAGGGCCTTTTCCCGCGGCGTACGCAGGGGCGGAATTTGTTCGAGGGTGTAAAAAACATACTTGTCCTTAAACTCCGGCACGTCGGGGACGTCCTTTTAACCGTGCCGGCAATAAGGGCCCTTAAAGAGAATTTTCCGGGCTCGCGGGTTTCCGCGTTAGTAAACTCCGGCACGGAGGAGATGCTTACCCTTAACCCGTTGCTCGACGGCGTGTTTTGCTACGACCGCTCCCTTAAGAAGAAGAATCTTGCCGAACGGGCCCTTGGCGAGATCAGGCTCGTAAAAGAGCTTAGGAAGAAAAGGTTCGACATGACCGTCGACCTTACGAGCGGCGACAGGCCCGCCCTCGTCGGATATCTTACGGGGGCGCGGTACAGGCTGGCGTACGAGCCCGAGGGGAGCGGGTTTGCCGGCAAAAAGTTCTTATATACGCATGTCGCGAGAAGGCCGTCCGTGAGGGTCCATACCGTGCTCCGGGATCTCATGCTTCTAAAGGGGTTCGGACTGGATACGCTTGACCTTACGGTCGATATTTATGCGTCAAGAGAAGACGAATCCGAGGTCGAGAGGATACTATCGGATAATGGGGTCGGGTTGCGAGAGCCGTTCGTCCACGTGCATCCGACCTCAAGGTGGCTCTTCAAATGCTGGACCGACGAGGGCATGGCGGGAATAATGGATATGCTCCAGTCGAGGGGGCTAAGGGCCGTCGTTACCGCAAGCCCCGATGAAGAGGAGCTTAAAAAGGTGAGGTCCGTCATTAAGCTCATGAAGACCGTTCCAGTGGACCTTTCCGGAAAATTGAGGCTCAAGCAGCTCGCCGGGCTTTCGAGGCGCTCGGCGTTTTTCTTCGGGGTAGATACCGCCCCCATGCACATAGCCGCAGCCGCCAGCGCAAGGGTCGTCGGCATATTCGGCCCGAGCGGCGCCTTCGATTGGGGACCGTGGGACAACGGCGAGGTCCCGAAGCTCGAGGTTTCCGGCGCGTTGACCCCGTATCCGAAAACAAGCGGCGTACAGGTCTTCGGGAAAAACACGGTCATACAGAAGGGATGGGACTGCATCCCCTGCGGAAGGGCGGGATGCAACGATACGAGGAAGAGCGATTGCCTAGATTCCTTAAGCGTTAAAGAAGTCTGGGAGGTCCTGGAGAGGTACGTGAACGAAAGCGGTTCAAGCCATCCCGACGGCAGGGCCCGTAACATACTGGGGCGTTTATGAGTAAACTTCACCATACCATTTTACGGGTCATCTTCTCCGCGGCCAGCAAAAACGACCCGCCCCCGCCCCCTTTAAGGGCCGACAGGGTAAGGAATATCCTTATCGTAAACACTACCGCAATAGGCGACACGCTTCTTTCAACCCCGGCCATAAGGAACATCCGTAAGAACTTTCCCAGGGCCGTCGTCACCGCGCTTGCGAGCATTAGCGCGGAATCGGTGCTCCAGGGCAACCCCCGCGTAGACGGCTTCATCGAGTACCCGGGTCGCATCAACCTCCGGTATATCCTTAAGCTCCCGGCCCTTGTAAGGAGGCTTCGTAAAGGCAGGTTCGACCTTGCGGTCGTGCTTCACGCGAACGACCCCGATACGGGCCCTCTTGTCTATATTACGGGCGCGCCGTGGAGGATGAAGGTCAACTGGGAAGAGACGAAGTTCCCGTTCTTATATTCCTTCCCCGTAAAGGCCGCTTCGCCTGAAGGCCATGAGGTCGACATAAAACTGAGGAACCTCGGGTCCTACGGCATAAAGGCCGGAGGGAGGGACCTCGAGCTATTCTTAACCGATGCGGACCATAAAGAGGCGGCCGTTTTCACCGATAAGCTCAAAAAAAATAAAAAGGGGTTTATAATAGTCCATCCTTTCGGCTCCAAGCGCAATAAATGGTGGGACTCCGCAAATGTCGAGAGGTTCTGCGCGTTACTGGGCGAAAGGCTTGGCTTTACCCCTGTCATAATAGGCGGGGCCGGGGAAGCGCCTTTCGCCGAGGGGATGGCGAAAGCCTCGGGGGCGATATCCGCCGCGGGGAAGCTCTCTATCCGCGGCTCGGCGGCCCTTATTTATAATTCGGAGCTTATCGTAACGACCGACAGCGGCCCTATGCATATGGCCCAGGCGCTCCACGTCCCGACGGTAGCGCTTTTCGGTCCCGACGACGCTGAGGCGACGGGGCCGGTAAACAAGAACGACATAGTCATCCGCAAGGAGCTTGCGTGCGCGCCGTGCAGGAAAAAGACTTGTCCATACCCCCAAAATGACTGCATGAGGTCGATAACCCCCGAAGAGGTCCTGGGTAGCGTCCAGAAGAGGCTTTCCAAGCGAATGCGCTCTTTTATCTAAAAGGGGGCGGACAGCCAACCATGTGCGGCATAGCCGGCATCTTCAACTATAAGTCCCCGGTCTCATATCCCGGGATATCGGGCATGCTCGATTCGATCAGGCACAGGGGGCCCGATGATTCGGGCATAGCCCTTTTTAAGAGCGGCACGCCCCTTTACTGGTCGGGCCCTGGCAGAGGCGGCCTCCCTGAAAACGGTTTTGACCTCGCTCTCGGCCACGTCCGTCTGAGCATCATAGACGTCTCTTCAGCCGGCCACCAGCCGATGTCCACACCGGAAAACGATATCTGGATCACGTACAACGGTGAGGTCTTCAATTACCGCGAGCTGAGGAGAGAGCTCGAAGGTCTCGGTTACGTCTTCCGGTCCAATACCGATACCGAGGCCGTGCTATACGCCTACAAGGAGTACGGTGAGGCGTGCATAGAGCGCTTCAGGGGCTTCTTCGCCTTTTGCATATACGACTCCGCCAAAAAAAAGCTATTCCTTGCAAGGGACCGCGTGGGACTTAAGCCCCTCAAGTATTACTGGGACGGGTCGAGCTTTATTTTCGCCTCAGAGCTCAAGGCTATCCTTTCCCTGAAGAATGTCCCGCGTCTGGCCGACCCCATGGCCATAGACCAGTACCTCGCCTACCGTTATATACTCCCGCCTTTTACTGGCGTTAAGAACCTCTTCAAGCTCCCGTCGGGATGCGCCCTTACACTTGCGCTCGACAACCCCTCACAAGGGCCGGTCATCCGGCGGTACTGGCTTCCGTCCTTCAAGCCGAAAACGGGGCTTAGTTATGATGACGCCAGGAATAAGACGATCGACCTCCTTGAAGAGGCCATACGCCTTCGCCTCGTCTCGGACGTCCCTCTGGGGATATTCCTTAGCGGCGGGATAGACTCAAGCGTAATAGTGGCGCTCCTCAGGCGCCGTTTTGGAGGCGAGATAAGGACCTTC
>DAIDBB010000243.1 GCA_027310325.1 bacterium
GTTTAATCACGTCAAATGTATTATAGTGCATCGGGACCGCTATCTTGGGCTTGAGGAATCCGACGGCCCTTATTGCATCCTCTATGCCCATCGTGAAATTGTCCCCTATCGGGAGAAGGGCGCAGTCTATGGAGTTTGTCTCCCCTATGAGGGCCATGTCCGAAAAGAGCCCGGTATCGCCAGCATGGTATACGGTTTTTCCGTCCATCGTTACAAGGAACCCGCAGGGGTTGCCGGCGGCGCCGATATCCGTTGTAGAGCCATGATGGGCTATGGTGAGCTTTACTTTGCCGAAGGGGAATGTGTGGCTTCCTCCAATGTGCATGGTATGTCCAGTGCATCCCTTTGTAATGCAGTAATTGACGAGTTCGAACGTGCCTATGATAGGGGCCTTGTTTTTCCTGGATATCTGTACGGCGTCTCCCAGATGGTCGGAATGCCCGTGGGTTACAAGGACGGCGTCTACCTCTACCTCATCCGGCTTTATCCTTGACGTCGGGTTCCCGTTAAGGAAGGGGTCAATGATGATAGTCCCCTTGCTCCCTTCCAGGATAAAACAGGAGTGTCCATGATACGTCAGTTTCATCGCTCGACCTCCGGATCTGTCTTTAAGTTCGCATGGGCCTGACGAGCCTCAGAAGCCCTTGACCTCAAGCCCCTCTCTTTTAAGGAGCGCCGCGGCTACGCCGCTTCCCGGGATGCACGCCGAACCCCTGCAAATGATGGATACCCCACAAGAGGGGCTCTTTTCCTTTAGATAAGCCTTTTTGGCGCCGCTTAATCTTGCGATTGATAGGATTGCTTCCGCACCCCTCAAGAATAGCCCGGTAACGTCTCTGCCGTTTTCATCGGCTACCCGCGATCTTCCGTCGAGCACATCGGATCCGTCGCCTGTGGTTATTTCCGCGCGGGGCCTGGGCGTTGAAAGCCCGCCGAACTGCTCCGGGCACGCCGGTACGGGCAGCATGCCTTTTAGCAGATTTACCGCTTCGGGGCTCAGTGCGCCGCCTCCGTCATACCTTGTCTTGAGTCCAAGCAGGCAGGCGCTTACTACGACAGGTTCTTTTGCCGGGGCCATGATGATCCTTAGCCTGGTATATCACCGAAGATGCTTGCGCGAGGGTTTTCAAGCGCGCCGGCAACGTCTTCGCTACGGCTCACGAACACGCGCCGTCCCTTTATAGTGAGCCTTCCTTCGGCAAAGAGCTCTATCGCCTGGGGATATATCCTGTGCTCCTCGGCCAGGATCCTTTTCTTAAGGTCTTCCACGGTGTCATTGTCGTTTACAGGCACGGCCGCCTGGATAATTATCGGGCCGCTATCAAGCCCTTCATCGACAAAGTGGACCGTGCATCCCGAGAATTTCACGCCGAAATCGAGCGCCTTTTTCTGCACGTCCAGGCCGGGGAAGGACGGGAGAAGCGACGGATGGATGTTCATTATCCTCATGGGGAAAGCCTCGAGCATTACTTTTGAGATGATCCTCATGAAGCCGGCCAGGACAACGAGCTCGACCCCGTGTCCGCTAAGCCTTTCGGAGAGGGAACTATCGAAAGCATCCCTTGAAGGAAAGTCTTTTTTTAATATCACTTCGTGCTGTATGCCGTGTTTTTTTGCCCTTTCAAGGGCAAATGCCTGAGGATTGTCGCTTATTACCGTCTTTATGACGGCGTTAAGCCTTTTTGATTCGATGGCGTCGATGATGGACTGAAGGTTTGTGCCGCTCCCGGAGACCAGCACGCCTAATCTTAAAGGGAGTTTATGTTTGCCCTGAAAGTTCGGATTCATCTATACTCGACTTCATGCTCCGCGCCTGTTTTCGCCTCGATCTTGCCGATGGTGTAGGCCCTCTCCTTAAGCGCCTTAAGCCTTTTTTTCACGGCAGCCTCATCGCGGGCGCGGACGATCATGACGAGACCTATCCCGCAGTTAAAGGTACGGAGCATCTCCGCGTCGTCAATCCCTCCGCCGGACTGGATAAGGTCGAAGATTTTCGGCACGGGCCATGAGCCCTTTCTTATGACGGCCTTAAGCCCCTCCGGAAGCACCCTCGGAATGTTATCGGTAAAGCCGCCCCCGGTTACGTGCACTAGCCCCAGGACGTCGAACTCTTTAATGAGTTTAAGAACGGGTTTTACATATATGCGCGTAGGTGTAAGGAGGGCCGAGCCTATATCGGAGGTGAATCCCTCGGGGGTGCTTGCCATGTCGAGGCCGAGGATATCGAATATCACCTTTCTGGCGAGCGAGTAGCCGTTGCTATGGAGCCCGCTGGAGGCAAGACCTATGATGCTGTCCCCCGGCCTTATGCGCGAGCCGTCGATGATCTTTTTTCTGTCGACGACCCCCACGGCAAAGCCCGCAAGGTCGTATTCGCCGTGTTTATAGATGCCCGGCATCTCCGCGGTCTCTCCCCCGACGAGGGCGCAGCCGGCGGCCTGGCATCCGCGGGCGATGCCTTTTATGATCCTGTAAGTCCGTGCGGCGTCAAGCTTTCCCGTCGCCACGTAATCGAGGAAGAAAAGCGGTTCGGCGCCGCTTACGAGTATGTCGTTGACGCTCATTGCAACCAGGTCAACGCCAACCGTATCGTGCCGGTCGGCCATGAATGCCACCATGAGCTTGGTCCCCACGCCGTCGGTTGAGGATACAAGTACCGGGTCTTTGAGATCTTTAAACCTGGCTGAAAAAAGCGCGCCGAACCCGCCTATGTCTCCTATGACCTCTTTACGGTAACTTGAGCGTACAATAGGTTTGATAAACCTTACCAGCCGCAAACCCTCGTCGATGTTTACGCCGGCTTCCTTGTAAGTGACCTTCTTTTTCATTTTGGTATAGATTAATCCAATACAACCTTAAAGTCAATGGAGGTCTTCGCCTCATTTGGCCGAACGCCATTAGAAGGGTCCACTGCAGATGAATGCGGAGCAGGATGCGCATGATAAAAAAATACTGACACCCCACGCACTTTCCATTTTACATGCACAATTACTTGTGCATAGAGCACAGTAATTTATGCATTTCTGTTAATATGATTTGAAAAGTTAAACTCATTCTGACAAGAACTATGGAAATTCGCTTAATATTTCTTATTAAAAAGGTTTGGCATCATGCTTGCGATACATGCTTAGTAAAATAATTTACAGGCCTGCTTAATAAACACTGCGGATTGCATTCGATAGGGTTATAACAAGACGTCAAACGCGCTGAAAAAAGGAGGCTGACATGCGTATCACTGAAATCAAGGTTCTTCCGGTCGACGGGGATGAAAAACTCAAGGCTTACGTTACGATCAAGCTCGATGATTGCTTCGTCGTCAGGGATATGAAGATTATAAAAGGTCCGAACGGGTATTTCGTTGCAATGCCTGCGAAGAAGATGAAAGATGGGACCTACAGGGATCTTGTGCACCCGCTCGACAAGCAGACAAGGCAGTTGCTTGAAGACCAGGTCTTGAACGAATACAGGCGGGCGCAGGCTGATTCCAAGAGTGGCCTGGAGCTTCCCAATGCCGTCTGAATCCCACACAAATGCACTATAATACACTGGCCGGTGGATGAAAGCATTCCAGGAACGGAAGACAGGGAAATCTCTTTGCAGCTGTTTTTAACCTTTAAGACCGGCGTTCGCAGTAGAATTCCAACTCCGCTATAACCTCCTCTCACGCGGGCTTCCAGCCTTAATCTGCTCCTTTCAGGCGCATAGCCGAACAGACCCGTGTCCGGCTATCGTCCTATCAAAGCGGCAAGCAATGATATTGTGTAAGTGCTTGCAAATACATGTATTTTTGACGGCTTATTTGGAGCAGGCACGATAGGGAATCCTTCCGTAATGACAACTGACTCTTTTTCTGATACAATTTTTCGCAAAATTTATGGTTAAACTTTATTTTTATTCGGACCCATTGAAGATCATGGGATTCATGAAGGCGGACGGTCCCCGTTCTCGAAGAGGGTTTTCAGGGTGAAGGTCGCGCTTGTACATGATTGGCTTACAGGGATGCGCGGCGGGGAAAAAGTTCTTGAAGTCTTTTGTGAGATATTCCCTCAGGCGGATATTTTTACGCTTCTTTATGTGCCCGGATCTGTGTCCGATATAATCGCAAATAGAAAAATAAAGACATCGTTCATTCAGAAGCTGCCTGCGACAAAAAAGCATTACAGGACGATGCTTCCCCTTTTCCCTCTGGCAGTTGAGAGCTTTAACCTGGAAGGCTATGACCTGGTTCTTTCCAGCTCTCACTGCGTGGCGAAAGGTGTTATGACCGCGCCAAATACGCCCCATATATCCTATATTCATACCCCGATGAGATACGTATGGGATATGTATCATGAGTATTTCGGCGAAAAGAGGGGAATAAAAGGCAAGGCCATAAGCGTCGCCGCCCATTACCTGAGGATGTGGGATGCCTCATCGAGCGGCAGGGTCGATTATTTTATCTCAAATTCTCGCCACGTAGCCAGGAGGGTGGAGAAATATTACAGAAGGCTTTCAACGGTAATATACCCGCCGGTGGAATGCGGCCGTTTCAGGATACTTCCTTCCCCAGGCGATTACTACCTCATAGTCTCAGCTTTTGCGCCTTACAAGAGGATAGACCTGGCCATAGAGGCATTTAACGTCCTGGGGCTCAAACTGAAGGTCATAGGGACAGGCCCCGAGGAAGAAAAGTTGAGAAAGATGGCCCATGGCAACGTTGAATTCCTCGGATGGAAGACCGATTCCGAGATAGCGGATTATTACGCCGGTTGCAGGGCGCTAATATTTCCCGGCGAAGAGGACTTCGGGATAGTTCCTCTTGAGGCGATGTCCAGCGGCAGGCCCGTCATAGCTTATGGCAAGGGCGGGGCCCTTGAGACCGTTCTTCCGCTTACGGACGCGCCGGGTAACGGCGGATACAGCCCTACGGGCATATTTTTTCATGAGCAGACGCACCAGGCGCTTGTTGAAGCCGTAAGAGAGTTCGAAAAGTCCATGGCGGCGTTCGACCCCGTTTCAATAAGGCGGCATGCCATGAGTTTCGATAGAACGCTTTTCAAGGAAAAGGTGAGGGTATACGTATCGGTAAAATACGATGAATTCGTGAGAGGCGGCGATGCTCAAAAAGCACAGTAAATTCTTTGAGAATATACTCTTTATCGCAGACCTGGTTATTATAGGACTTTCATGGCTTTTTTCGTACTACTTGCGCTTTGAGTCAGCGCTTATACCTGTAGACAGGGGCAGGCCCACCGTTATCGTCTACATCATCCTTCTTGTGCCTATAACGATAATCTGGGGGTTTGTATTCAAGGGCTTCGGCCTTTACAGGCCCAAAAGGATCGGAAGCCATCTCTCCGAGGTCTTTGACATCGCAAAGGCGACTGCTACGGCCTTACTCCTCCTGGCAGCCATAACTTTTTTTCTCAAGCATTATGACGTATCCAGGCTTGTAATGATCTTTTTCACAGTTATCGTCATATCCTCCCTCAGCGTCGAGAGGGTCATATTCAGGTCGGGTTTGAGGTATTTAAGGAGGAAAGGTTACAACCTCCGGTACGCGATAATAGTCGGGACAGGCCCGCAGGCTGAAAGGATAATAAGGAGCCTGGAAAGGCACCCGGAGGTCGGCTTGAAGCTCGAGGGCCTTATAACGACAAAGGAATCAGAGACGGGGCACAGGATCGCCGGAGTGCCGGTAATCGCGGCCTGCAAGGACCTTAAGAGAATAATAAGGGAAAAAAGGATAGATAAGGTATTCATAGCCCTTTCATGGGAAGATCATCCGATGTTCGTCCCGGTGCTAAATAACCTCAAGTACGAGGCCATAGACATAAAAGTGATACCCGACATCTATGAGTTCATCACGCTTCGAGGGGGTGTTGAGGAGTTCGACGGCATGCCGATCTTAAACCTCCAGAACTCCCCCCTCTATGGATGGAACCTCGTATTGAAGAGGATCGCCGATGTGACGTGCTCAATATTGGCGCTGGCAGTGGTATCTCCGCTAATGGTCCTTATCGCGGTTTTGATAAAGATGACTTCGCCGGGGCCGGTATTCTACAGGCAGGAAAGAATGGGCATAGGCGGAGATACTTTTCAGATATTGAAATTCCGCTCGATGACGGTCGACGCCGAGAGCGGGACAGGCGCTGTCTGGGCCCGGGAGGATGACCCAAGGCGCACCAGGCTGGGGACTTTCCTGAGGAAAACGAGCATGGACGAGCTGCCGCAGTTCTTCAATGTTCTCAAAGGGGATATGAGCATAGTGGGGCCGCGACCCGAGCGGCCGGTTTTCATACGGGAGTTCAGGGAAAATATCCCCAAATACATGCTCAGGCACACGATGAAGGCAGGAATAACGGGGTGGGCGCAGATAAACGGATGGCGGGGCAACACGGACATAAGAAAAAGGGTCGAACATGACCTTTATTACATAGAGAACTGGTCGCTGTCGCTTGATATCAAGATACTGTGGCTTACGATATGGAAAGGCCTCGTGAACCGTAATGCCTATTGACCTACGGAGGCTATTAGCGCTTGACAGGATTGGGCCGCCAAATTATAGTAAGATATACTTTTTTTGAATAAGTCCGGGTATTGAAGGCATAATTCAACGCGGGAGGTTCTTATACGTGAATATCTGTGTGATAGGGACGGGTTACGTGGGGCTTGTTACTGGGACTTGTTTTGCGGATTTCGGCGTAAGCGTCATATGCGTCGATAATGACAGCGACAAGATAGAGATGCTTAAGAGGGGAGAGATCCCCATATATGAGCCAGGCCTTAAGGAACTCGTTGATAAGAACGTCGAGCAGAAGCGCCTTACCTTTACGACGGACTTAAGCGAATCGATAAAAAAATCCCTTGTGATCTTCATAGCCGTGGGTACGCCTCCGAGGGAGGACGGTTCGGCTGATCTAAGCTACATCGAGGAGGTCGCAAGGACCATAGCCGGCAACCTTAACGGCTATAAGGTCATTGTCACGAAGAGCACCGTCCCCGTGGGGACCGGCAGCCTCATAGAGAAGATAATAAAAAAAGACCAGCCCGGCAGCCACCAGTTCGACGTCGCCTCGAACCCGGAGTTCCTGAGGGAAGGCTCGGCCATCGAGGACTTCATGCGGCCAAACAGGGTCGTCATAGGCGCGAGGTCGCCCCAGGCGGTCGCGATATTAAAAGACCTTTACTCCCCGCTCTACCTGATCGAGACCCCTTTTGTCATAACCGGCATCGAGACCGCGGAACTCATCAAGTATGCCTCGAACGCCTTCCTTGCCACCAAGATCTCTTTTATAAACGAAATGGCCAATATCTGCGAGAAGGTTGGCGCCGACATCCATCAGGTGGCGAAAGGGATGGGGCTTGATAAGAGGATAGGGTCGAAGTTCCTTCACCCTGGCCCCGGCTACGGGGGGTCCTGCTTCCCGAAGGACACCCTGGCAATTACGAAGATAGCCAAAGAACACGGCTATACGTTCAAGATCGTGGAGGCGACCATAGAGGTCAACGAAAGACAGCGTGACATAATGGTAGAAAAGATAAAAAAGATCGCCGGGTCCGGCCTCAAAGGCAAGAAGATCGGCGTCCTGGGGCTTACTTTCAAGCCCAATACCGACGACATAAGGGAGTCCCCCGCAATCGATATCGTATATAAGCTCGTTGAAGAAGGCGCTTCCGTAAGTGCATACGACCCGGCCGGCATGGAAAATACCAGAAAGGCCATCAACGGCCCGGTAACCTACTGTAACGACGCGTACGAGGCCGCCGACCAGTGCGACGTCCTTGTGCTTGCGACCGAATGGAACCAGTTCAGGAAGCTCGACATGGCCCGGTTAAAGGGTGTTTTGAAGGCCCCCAAGCTTGTTGATCTCAGAAATGTTTATGACCCGGCCGGCATGAGACAGTTGGGTTTTGAGTATACCTCCGTAGGCAGATAAATTTCGATTCCGCCCGCAGAATTGTATTGACTATGACCCGTCAAAGTTGTATATCTTAAACCGGTGAGAGCTATGGGCTTTCTGGATAAGAAGGGGTTCATATCATACAAGACCCTGATTCTTCTCGCCTTCATCTCCGTCATAGGTTTCGGGGTTTATAAAATGGGTCCCCCGCTCTTCGCCAATCTGATGTTTAAGAGCGGACTTGAAGACGAAATAAAGACCGCGTACATGTTCAACGACGAGGTCCTCACGGGCCGCATAATAGACCTCGGCAGGACATGGGGTCTGGACCTCGATAAGGACAATATTAAGATTAACCGCGGGGACACGGACATAAGCGTAACGGTCAAATACCATGTCACCGTCAACTTCGTAAGCGGATATACCTGGGAGCATGATTTCAACGTCTTCAAGGCGGGCCGGCTTGCAATAACAGGCCCGAGGTCGTAAGGGCTAAAAAAACATAGCGGGACCAAACCCTTTAATTTTAATCCTGAGAGATTAAAAAGGGGAGCAATGGGGACACTTTATAAAAAACCTTCGCTGTCTAAACGTCATACCTTCCCGTCCATAAGGGCGTGAGGGTATTTTTTTTGGAGCATGGATGTGAAAAGCAGGCTCGTGATGGACGAGAAGGGCATTGAAAGGGCGCTGGCCCGGATAGCCCATGAGATACTGGAGCGGAACAAGGGCACCGAAGGCCTTGTGGTCCTCGGCATACCCACGCGCGGCTATGGGCTGGCCCAGAGGCTTCAGTCCATAATCGAGGGCATAGAGGGCGTTAGGCTGCCGACCGGGGCCGTAGACGCCACCCTTTACAGGGACGACCTGGGGATAAAAAAGGAACAGCCGTCGCTTAAAAAGATGGATATTCCCATCCCGATAGACGGTCTTACGATAATACTCGTTGATGACGTGCTCTTTACCGGAAGGACGATAAGGGCGGCGATGAACGCCCTTATGGACTTCGGGAGACCCAGGTCTATCCAGCTCGCGGTACTCGTCGACAGGGGGCACAGAGAGCTCCCGATAAAGCCCGACTACGTGGGGAAAAACATCCCCACTTCGCTTAAGGAAGGCGTAAGGGTGAGGCTCAAGGAGATAGACGGGATGAGTGAGATAACTGTAATAGAAAAAGAATAGAACTTAATTCAGAAGCGGAAGTAATCATGAGATTCAAGGGAAAAGACCTCCTCGGGATAGAAGACCTCGACGCATCAGACATAGATCTCGTGCTCTCGACCGCCGAGTCGCTCCGAGAGGTGTCCGAACGGGAGATTAAAAAAGTCCCGACGCTGCGCGGTAAGACCATCATAAACCTCTTTTACGAGCCCTCAACGAGGACGCGGACGTCGTTTGAGATAGCCGCGAAGAGGATGAGCGCTGACGCCGTCAATATCTCGGTTTCCACAAGCTCGGTAGTGAAGGGAGAGACGATAAAGGACACCGCCAAAAATCTCGAGGCCATGAAGCCAGACTGCATAGTGATACGCCATTCGGCTTCCGGGGTTCCCATGATGCTGGCCAATTACGTCAAGTGCTCCGTTGTAAATGCCGGCGACGGCGCCCATGAGCATCCGAGCCAGGCCCTCCTTGATATGCTCACGGTAAAGGAAAAAAAGGGTGCGATAGCCGGGCTCAAGCTCTCGATAATAGGCGATATAACACATTCAAGGGTAGCAAGGTCTAACATATACGGCTTTACGAAGCTCGGGGCCCAGGTTACTGTAGCCGGACCTCCAACGATGGTCCCGCCGGGGATTGAAAAGCTCGGCTGCAGGGCGACCTCAAGCATGGATGACGCCATCAAGGACGCCGACGTGATAATGATGCTCCGGATCCAGCTTGAAAGGCAGAAGGAATCGTTCTTTCCGTCTGTCCGCGAATACTCGAGGCTCTACGGGCTCGATGAGGCAAAGCTTAATAGGGCCAAAAAGGACGTGCTCATACTCCACCCGGGCCCCATAAACAGGGGTGTGGAGGTATCCTCCGAGGTGGCCGACGGGCCCCATTCGCTTATACTCGACCAGGTGACAAACGGGGTAGCCGTAAGGATGGCGATATTTTATCTGCTCCTGGGCGCCGCGAAGGAATGATTGCCGATGGAATGGGAACCTTGCTATGAATAGGCTTATCATAAAGGGCGGGAGATTTCTTGACCCGGTTGCCGGGATAGACGGCATCTTTAACATATACGTAATGGGCGGGAGGGTCGCCTCTTTCAAGCCTGCCTACGCGGATACGACCGAAATAACCCCCGGCCCAGGGGTCGAGGTCATAGATGCGAAAGGCCTGCTCGTCACTCCCGGCCTTATCGACGTCCACGCCCACCTGAGGGAGCCGGGTTTTGAGTACAAGGAGACGATAAGGACCGGCACTCTTGCCGCGGCGGCAGGAGGGTTTACCTCGATACTCTGCATGGCGAATACCCGGCCAGTAAACGATAACGAATCGGTCACTCGCTACATCCGGAAGAAGGCCGAAGAGGAAGGTGTGGTAAACGTGTTCCCGGTAGGCGCGGTCAGCGTGGGGCAAAACGGGGAGAGGCTTACCGAGATGTTCGAGCTCAAAAGCGCCGGGTGCGTGGCGGTCTCTGACGACGGCATGCCCATAGTTGACGGAGGTCTTATGAGAAGGGCGCTTGAATACTCGAAGATATGCGATTTGCCGGTAATAAGCCATGCCGAGGACCCGACCCTTGCCGGGTCCGGGGCGATGAATGAAGGGGAGGTGTCGACCCGGCTGGGGCTTAAGGGCATACCTGGCGCCGCTGAAGAATCGGTCGTTGCGAGAGATATAGCGCTTGCCAGGCTCACCGGCGGCAGGCTCCATATAGCGCATGTGAGCACCAGAGGGTCCGTAGAGCTTATAAGGATGGCCAAGGAAGAGGGCTTGAAGGTCACCGCCGAGGCCACTCCCCACCACCTGACTCTAACTGACGAGGCGGTACTTAAGTACAGCACGAACGCCAAGATGAACCCGCCTTTAAGGTCCTCCGGGGACGTCGAGGCGCTGAGGAAGGGGCTTAAGGACGGCACAATCGATTGCGTCGCAACAGACCACGCTCCGCAATCGATAATGGAAAAAGACATCGAGTTCGACAGGGCGGCAAACGGCGTTGTTGGCATCGAGACCGCGTTTTCGCTCATATACGGCCTCGTAGCCGAAGGGCTCCTTACATTAAATGAGGCCGTTAGCGCCATGACGATAGAACCGGCCAGGGCCATGGGCCTTGATAAGGGAACGCTCCGGGTGGGTAGCGCGGCGGACATCGCTATTATTGACCTCGCGAAGGGCTGGACGGTCGATCCGGCAAAGCTCAGATCAAAGTCGAAGAATACGCCCTTCGCTGGCATGACCCTTAAGGGGGTGGTAGAGAAGACGATTGTCGGCGGCAAAACGGTATACAGCCGGGAGTGATTTTCAGTTGAACAAACGTTCTGATGAGGCTTATAATATTTATAATATAACCATTTGTATACATGACAATTTTAAAAACAAGTTCTGAGGTGGGGTTTTGAAGAAGGCGATATTGGCGCTTGCCGACGGGACCGTCTTTGAGGGGACGTCTTTTGGCGCGGAAGGCGAGAGGATCGGAGAGGTAGTGTTCAACACCTCCATGACAGGGTATCAGGAGGTCTTGACGGACCCTTCGTACAAGGGTCAGCTCGTCACGATGACCTACTGTCACCAGGGCAATTACGGCATAAACGAGGAAGATATAGAATCAGGCAGGCCCTGGGTAGAGGGCTTTATAGTAAAGGAGCCGTGCCATTATCCGAGCAGCTGGCGTTCCAAGGAAAGCCTCATGGGATATCTCGGCTGGCACGGAATCGTCGGCA
>DAIDBB010000253.1 GCA_027310325.1 bacterium
CATGTTGGGTTCGAACCCCCGAAGGGGTCGACCGGGTTCCCGCCGCAGCCGAAGGCGAGGCGGGCGATACGAAAGGGAAAACTTCCTTGCCGGGTCCGCCGAAGGCGGACAATCCCTCCAGGCGCGCCATATTATAATAGAAAAAGGGGGCGATAAACGCCCCTTTTTTATTTACAGCGGCGCAGGGTTCGAACCCGGCGGCGAAGCCGCCCATCAGGTGAGCCGGAAAAAAACATGCTATATTAATAGTAACTTCGGGTCCCCGCTTTATCGATTTTTGAGTATCTTGCTTATTTCCACCAGACATAGAAGTTTCCGCCGGAAAGGAGAGGCGAAAGGAATGAAAAAAAGACTTGCGCTGACCATTTCAGTACTGGGACTGCTTTTAAGCGGAACGGCCCACGCGGAGAGCGGGAGCGAACTTCTCGACGTTCTCGTCGAGAGAGGCACGATCTCGGAGGCCGAGGCCAGGCAGATAGCGGCCAGCGAGCCGCAGGGCCTGCTGAAGGGCCTGAGCATAGGGGCCCTCGCCTACATAGATTTTTCTTACGGCCAGAGGAACCAGAACGGCACCCACTTTAACGAGTTTACGCTCACCCGCGGTTATATAAATATAAAGAAGGAGATAACGCCGTGGCTCAGGGCAAGGATCACTCCCGACGTCTTTTCCGCGGCGGACGGCAGCTTCGATTTAAGGATGACGTACCTCTACGCGGACTTCCTCCCCCCGGACTTCAAAGACCTCCTTACCGATAACGCTATAAGGGCCGGCATGGGGCAGACCCCCTGGCTTGACTTCGAGGAGTCCATAAATATTTACAGGATGCAGGGGACGATGTTCCAGGAGAGGAACAATATCCAGACCTACTCGGACATCGGCGTGGGCGTCCTTGGGAACTTCGGAGGCAAGCTGAGAAAGGCGGAGCAGGAAGAGGTGGGCTACCCCACACCGTACTCGGGCAGGTACGGCACTTACCACATAGGCGTATACAACGGCTCCGGGTATAAAGCGGCGAAGCAGAACCAGAAAAAGAACGTGGAAGGGAGGATAACGATAAGGCCGCTTCCCGACGCCGTCCCCGGGCTCCAGTTGACTTACTCAATGATATGCTGCTCCGGGAACACTTCGGAATTCTTCCAGAGTTCGCGTACGAAAAGATGGATCGAACACACGGGATTCATAAGCTATCAGAATAGGGTCCTCGTACTTACCGCGGAATATGTCTTCTCGAAAGGGGAGCAGGCCGGAAAAGACGAGTTTGACGGAAGGGGGTATTCGTTCTTCGGGGACTTTAGGCTTCCCTTCTATAATAAGGTCTCGACCTTCGCGAGATACGACCACTGGAACCCCGGCACTGCAAGCCCCGCACCCGGAACACGGTTTAAACAAAATACCATAATAGGGGGTCTCGGCTACAGGATATACGAGAATAACTATGTTATCGCCGCCTATGAGAACGTCCATTATGACCGGCCCGGGACCGCGGACGACAAGAAAGGCCAGCTTGTGCTCCAGCTAAGTTTCTGACGAAAGAAATGCGCCGGGTCTTTTAAAGGGGACGCGTAAAGCGGTCCCCTTTTTTATTGCCGGGTCCGGCCCCTTCCAGCCCATAAAGCCTACGACTATCCGCCATTTAAATATTTTTATCAATTAAAATCCGATAGTTACGCGGCAAAAGCACAAATATTATTATGTGCTATTATTTATATAGGGATAAATGCGGGCATGAGGCATCATATCATGAAAAAAATCAAGAATTGGGGCCTTGCAAGATGCTTGCAAAAACCGCTCATAAACGCCGCCCCGGGCGCGGCTTAAGGACCAAGGACATATCCCTGGCCTTTGTCCTCGTGGCGGTCCTGTTGTCTTCGGTCTCTTTATCGAACGCCTACGCCGGGCAGGGCAAGGCCTCAGGCGTTTTAATAGTGACCGCTACGATAGAACCCTATGCTAACCTCAAGGTCATAAGCCAGGCCCATGAGGTCATTATTACGGAGGCGGACATACGGCAGGGCTATGTAGACGTCAACTCCGCCTCTTTATTCCAGATAAAGAGCAACAGCACCAGGGGTTATACGCTGGCGTTTGAAAGCGCCGGGACCACATTTAAGGAGGTCCGCGTGGAAGGGCCGGGAATAAATACAGTGCTCACAAACGGCACAGGCCTTGTCTTTCAGCCGTACTCGAGGGGGACTGCGACGCTTGAGCTAAGCTACAGGTTTACGCTCCCGGGGAACATCAGCCCCGGCGCATACGCGTGGCCGCTTGCGGTATCGGTCAGCCCCATCAGGTAGGCCTTGCCGGGAGAAAAAGGCCATTAATAATGGAATGAAGGAGGCAGACCATGGAACCGCACATCTCGATCATCACTCTGGGAGTACTAGACCTCGAAAGGTCGTACAGGTTCTACAGGGAAGGCCTCGGGTTCCCGACGACGTGGACGCCGGAAAAGGGCGTCATCTTCTTTAAGACGACCGGGACGTCTCGCGCCCTTTACCCCTTTGACAAGCTCGCCGAGGACGTAGACCCGAAGCTAAAGGTGAAAAAACCGAAGTTCTCGGGGGTTGCGCTGGCTTACAACACGCGGACAAAGGCCGAGGTAAACGAGGTCCTGGAAAAGGCCGAGAAGGCGGGCGGGAGGATCGAAAAGCCAGCGCAGGACGCGTTCTGGGGAGGATACAGCGGGTACTTCTCGGACCCCGACGGCTATCTATGGGAGGTCGCCTACGGGGCTTTCGAGTTCAATGATGACGGGAGCCTTAAGATAACTTAGCTTTCCGTCCAAGTCATTACGAGGTCTTCGCGAGCCTGAGGCTCGCCACTATCTTTTCAAAGGTCTTGATGTCCCTGTCGAAGTAGTGCCTCTGCGGGGCCGTGTAATGTATGCCGTAGAACCATTCGCCGTCAAGGAAGCCGTAATAGACGCTCTTTATCTTGAGCCCCTCGCGGTCCCTGTACGTAAACAGGGCCCTGAAGCACTGGCGCCCCGCGACCTTCGCCGATCTGTTCTCCTTCACCTCGAAAGAGGTGATCTCGTTGTTGGAGCTTATGTTGTCCATTATCACCTCGGAGGCTTCGAGCGGGAGCATCCCCCTGCGGAGCTTTTTCTTCGTATGCTTTAATGTCTCGTCGACGTGGAAGGCCTCGATGAGGACGCTCTGCAGGAGCTCGCCGTCGCGCGTTATTAAGATGTAGTCGTCTGTATTGAGGCGCATCCACCCTTCCGGAAGATCGACCGTTACGTTCCGGGCCTGAGACGTGAAAGGCCCTCCTGTCCGTATCCACGGGGCGCAGCCCGTAAGCGCCACGGCGATAAAAATAGCGGCAAGAAGTCTTTTCATTGATTTCATCATTCAGCCCTCACCTGCACTGCCTGAGGTAGTCTTCGATATACGACCTGTCGGATGCGCGAGGGGCCATCGCGATATACGATCTGAAGGCCTTTCCCGCCTCTGCCCTGTTCCCTTCCTTGAAGTAAAGGAGCCCGAGACCCTTGAACGCGTCCGGGTCGGGCCTCTCCAGCGCAGTGGCCTTTCTAAAGTACTTCTTCGCCTCTTTCAGGTCGTCCGTCCCGCCCTTTTGCCTGAAGACCTCGCCGAGGACGTAATAGCCCCTGGCATCGCCCGGCCTTATGGAGACGTACCTCTCGGCCCCGCGTTTCGCGCTCGGGAACCTGCCGGCTTTGAGGTCGAGCGAAGCGTTAACGAGGATGGCGCTCGCGGCCTTTCTCCGGTAGACATCTGCGTTTACGGCGCCCTTGCGGGAGCGGTCGAGCTTTTTAAGGAAGTCGTCGTAGTTGTCTATGCGGTCCTGGAGCCTCGGGTGGCTGCCGAAAAAGAACGGCTCCTTAATTTCGTCCTCTTCAAGCTCGGCTTTCAGGTGTTTGAAGAGCCTGGGGGCCTCGTCGGGGTCGTAGCCGGCCTTAAGCATAAGGCCGATGCCGACCATGTCGGCCTCGGTCTCCTGGTCCCTCGTGTGCCCGGTTACGGCGGCCTCTGTCCCTATCTCGCCGAGGACGTTCGTCAGGTCGCCTACCGCCGGGATAGTCCCTATGGTCGACCTGAGGGAGGCGAATACCGCGGCCTTGTTCCGCAGACTTCTGAAGCCTATCACCTGATGGCGGTGCGTTGCGTGCGTCATTTCGTGGCCGAGTAGCGTTGCGAGCTGCGCCTCGTTGTCTATCCGCGAAAGTATTCCCGTGTGTACGTAGATTGTCCCGTTCGGATACGCGAAGGCATTGCTGTAAGGGTTCTTGAGGACGATGATTCTAAACGGGACCTTCCTGTAGACCGACGCGGGCTGAATCTTTCGGGCGACCCCGTTGAGGTAGTCCTCAAGCTCCCTGTCCTTGTAGACGAGGCCGCTATCGTTTATCTCCTTTTCCTCCTCTTCGGAGCGCGTCCAGATGCGCCTTTCGTCGTCTTCCATCCTGTACTCGGGCGACGTTACCGGCGGAAGCGTTGTCGTAGCGCATCCTGCCAACGTAAGGCCTAAGAGGAACGCGAGCGCAAACCTTTTCATTTTCCTCCTCCGGGGTAGGCACCGAGTATCTTACCTATGAACGCGCTGGCGCTATCGGGGTCCCTCAGGTCATAGCCGCCGGCATTCGCAAAGCTCCTCCACCAGAGAAGGTCGCCGGACCTGTCAATAAGGGCCACCTGCACGTACGTAACGCCCGACTGCTGGGGCGGCGCGAACGGGTTTATGGCCTGCACCACTCGAAGCGCCTTCCTTCCGGCGGACGATATCTCGTCAGAGCCGATTACTATCAGCAGCCCTTCGCCCTTCTGCTTTTCCCGGTCAAGCGGGCCTATCGTATAATCGAAATTGGCGACCTTGTCGGGGAAAAGGTTGGGGTTTCCGACGGTCGCGTGCTCATATACGCTGTATATGACTGCCCTGTACAGGGCGATAGCGTCCGCGTACGCGCTTTCGGTTTTGGCGTCGTGCTGAAGGACGGTCACTTTTATGCCCTTCCCCTTCATCCCGTCGGACAGGGCCTTTTCAACGTTTTTCCGGGCCTGCGCGCTCCAGTCGTCGCGAAGCTCCGAGACGTCCCCGGCGCTAAGCTCGAATATCTTTATTTCCGTTGGGAGGACCTTTACGGATTTGATGTTTCCGGCGCGCTTTTCGAGCGCGTCCCTGTTGTTCTGTATCATCGGAAAACAGCCGCTTACGAGAAGCATCAGGGATAACAGGCCTAACGATATGAAGAGTCTTTTTACGGGCATAGACCTCCTTCAGAAATGCACAATACACGATATCGGCTGTTCCGGGCCGTAACTTTAGTAGGAGAAAGTTAAAAGTCACACCGGTTGTTTAAGCAATCCCGGCGATATAACTTGTGGAAATGCCGGTCAAATTTTTCCTGCTAAACTGGTATACGGAACAAACCCGGCATCCCGTCCGTTTTGTAGGGGAGCCATTTGCATAGAATCATGGCACGTTTGCCTTTTATAGATTATAAGAAGCCGATCTTTAAAAATCAGGGAGGAGAAATCATGAGAAGGACTTTTATCGCACTGGCTATCATGGGGGCAATGGCCTTTGCAGCGCCGCCAAGTCACGCGGAAGTGGGCGTGGATGTCAGGATAGGCACCCCGCCTCCGCCGCCCCCTGCGCCGCCAGGACCGCCCGCAATCGTGGTCGAGGAGCCGCCGGAGATGGTATACATGCCGGAGGCCGGGGTATATGTCGCGATAGGGACCCCCTATGACCTTTATTTCGTCAGCGGACGGTACTATTATTACACCGGCGGCTTCTGGTACGTGTCCAGCTACGGCTATGGCGGCCCGTGGGTACGCGTCGTTTATGGAAGGCTTCCCTGGGGCCTCAGAAGATACAGGGTCGATCGGTTCCACGAGTTCCGCGAACGCCAATGGGGGG
>DAIDBB010000263.1 GCA_027310325.1 bacterium
ATACAGGCCTTCATATTCTCACTCCTTTCGATGATGTATCTCGGAGGGGCGGTCGAGGATTCGCACTAAGGCCAAAAGGTCCGTGCGGCAGCGTCTAACTTGACATTTTATTTAAAGATTTCTATAATTATTTAGCGCTCCGGGACCCGGAGTGCCAGTAGTATTCGCATTCGAGGTGATGGTCATGGGTCAGCTGGCGTTATCGGATTCGATTCAGAGCTATCTTTACGACATAAACCGCTTCCCCGTGCTTTCGCAGGAAGAGGAATTCAAGATCGCGGAACGGTATTACAGGGAGAAGGGTCTTGACGACGCGAAGGCGCTCGTCACCTCCAACCTCCGGTATGTAGTCAAGATCGCGCTCGAGTACCGCAACTACGGCTGTAGAATCGCCGACCTCATCCAGGAAGGCAATATCGGACTTATGGTGGCGGTTAAGAAGTTCAACCCGTACAAGGGCTTCCGCCTTATCACATACGCGACCTGGTGGATAAGGTCATTCATGCAGGACTTTATCCTGAAGACCACCGGCCTCGTAAAGCGCGGCTCCAAGGCCCTGAAGAGAAAGCTCTTCTATAAAAAGGACCACGCCGAAGACGCTTTGAGCGCGCATGACCGGATTGAGAGCGATGCCTACCCTTACGAGCTTTCGCTCGATAATCCGATCGCCGATGACGGGAGGACGACGCATCTCGATATGCTTTGCGACACCCGCCCCGGACAGGAAGAGACCGCTTCGGTCAGGGAAGAACAGGCCCTTGCAAAAAGAGAGGTAAGAAATGCGCTCTCGATCCTTAACGACAAGGAGCGGCTCGTCATCGAAAACCGTGTAATGGCGGACCCTCCCGAAAGCCTCCAGAACCTGGGCGATAGGCTCGGCCTCACGAGGGAACGGGTGCGCCAGATAGAGGCCCAGGCGCTCAAGAAACTCGAAAAAACGCTCGCACCCATGATGATCTCGCCTGCCCTCCGCCGGACGTAAAGGCGATTTAAAAGAATACCCTCCACAGTACCCAGCGGCAGTTTTTCCTTTACACACGCCCCCCTAAGGTGCTATTAAGTATCTGTTAATTAAGTGTTTTCGCCGCCTTTGCAGGGCTTTAGAAGAAGGAGAAAAAAATTGGAGAGAAGGCCGACCTCCGCTATCATCGACACGGAGGCGCTCCGTTTCAATTACCGCCAGTTAAGGAAAGTCATATCCGGCACCACTAAAGTCATGGCCATCGTCAAGGCCAACGCGTACGGCCACGGGGACTTCGAGGTCGCAAGCGTCCTTGAAGGTCTGGGGTGCGAATTTTTCGGCGTGGCCATCCCCGAGGAAGGCCTTAAACTACGGGAGGGGGGCATAAAAAACCCCATAGTCGTCCTTGGCGGCGTATACCCTAATCAGATAAAAGACATAATCGGCCTCGGCCTTACGCCGGTCGTCTTTGACCTCGATATCGCGCGTCTCATAAACGAGGAGGCGAAAAAATCGGGCTCCCCGCAAAAGATCCACGTAAAGATAGACACCGGCATGGGCCGCCTTGGGCTCCTGCCGGACCAGGTGGCACCCTTTTTCACGGGGCTTAAGGGGCTGACTGGCTTAAGGGTAGAGGCGGTGCTCTCCCATTTCGTTGAAGCCGAGTCCGAGGACAGGGAGTACTCGAAACACCAGCTGGGGCTCTTCCTTAAGACGGTAGAGACGATAAAAGCCCTCGGGGTAAGCCCCGCTTACATAGACATGGCAAACAGCGCCGCCGCGGTCGACTACGCCGCCTCGCACCTTGATCTCATAAGGCCGGGGATAACGCTCTACGGCTCTCCCCCTTCGGCGCGCTTCAGGGAAAAGATCGAACTCAGGCCCGTCATGCAATTAAAGACCAGGGTCCTTCACCTTAAGAGCGTGGGACCGGGGTTTTCCATAAGCTACGGCAGGACCTTCGTGACGACAAGGCCGAGCGTCATCGCGACCCTTC
>DAIDBB010000274.1 GCA_027310325.1 bacterium
GCCTTGCGAGGTCGTTCATGGCCGCGTCGACTATAACGAAGTTCTTGTCGGTCCCCTCCTTCGTGTATACGACCCTTGTCACGAGTATTCCCGCGTTTCCGACGATCGAACGGCCGGGCTCGAAGATGAGTGTCAGCCCCAGACCCTTTGTCCCTTCTATCACGGCCTCGCCGTACCTGCTCGGGTGAGGGGGTGTCTCGGTATCGTACGTAATGCCGAGCCCTCCGCCCATATCGAGATATTTTATCTCAAGGCCCTCGCCACGTAAAGTGGAAACGAGCGAGACGGTCTTTTTAAGGGCGTCGATAAAAGGTTCGATCTTCGTTATCTGCGAGCCGATGTGGCAGTCTACCCCGATGGGGGCGACGTTCTTAAGGTTGTTCCTGGCGTAGATGTACTCCTTTATGGCAAGCGAGGTCTCTATGCCGAACTTGTTTTTCTTAAGGCCCGTCGATATGTAAGGGTGCGTAAGCGGGTCCACGTCCGGGTTCACCCTTATGGAGAAGTTCGCCTTTTTCCTGAGCCTTCCGGCTATTGAATCTATCGCGCGAAGCTCCTGGGGCGATTCGACGTTAAACATCAGTATGCCGCTTTTAATGGCGTATTCTATCTCGTCGGCCCTTTTTCCGACGCCGGAAAATACTACCCGCTTCGGGTCGGCCCCGGCCCTCAGGGCCCTGAAGAGCTCGCCGCCGGAGACTATGTCGAAGCCGCTATTCTCCTCGGCGAAGGTCTTCAATACCGAGATGTTCGAGTTGGCCTTCACTGAAAAACATATGAGGTGCGGCACCTTTGAAAAGGCCTTTGTAAAGGCGGAGTAGTGCCTCTTGAGGGTCTTCCTGCTATAGATGTATACAGGGGTCCCGACGGCTTTAGCTATTTTTTCTACGGCTACGCCCTCGGCGTAAAGGTTATTGCCCCTGTAACTGAAAAAATGCATATGAAAAAAATCCTCCTTTAAGTCCTTCTTATTGTTGAAGTTTCCCGCAGCAAGCGGCGGGAAACTTCAAAACGTAAGGGACCCATTTCTATTCCCTCGCTTGACCCGCCAAAACATGGGATTGCGCTCGCGATTCATTTTCCGGCGCATTGTCCGGCGGCGGCTTCGGCAGCCCCTTCTTGCCGCACCCCGTGGATGCGACGAGAAGCCCGCAGGCCACGAGGACCAACAGGCACGCGGCTAATTTGTTTTTAGAGCCCATCAGCAAAGCCCCCCTTTGATCTCGCTTTTAACGGCCTTAAGCCTTGCCTTAACGGTCCTAAGGGCCGTGCCGCCGTAAACGGTGCGAGCGTTTACGGAGTTCTTGATAGAAACGGCCTTCCTGATGTCGTCCTCGAAAAGGCGCGAGAACTTCTTCCATTCGGCAAGGGAGATGTCCTCGAGGGTCGCCCCTTTTTTTATGCAGTATGCCACGGCCTCACCGACGACCCTGTGGGCCTCCCTGAAGGGTAGCCCCTTTTTGGTAAGGTAATCTGCCGCGTCTGTAGCGTTCAGAAACCCCTTTTGCACGGCCTTTTTCATGGCTTCCCGGTTGACCCGCATGGTTTTGAGCATCGGGGCGTAGACCCTTAAGGTGTCCTTAACGGCATCCACGGCGTCGAAGAGAGGCTCCTTGTCCTCCTGCATGTCCTTGTTGTACGCAAGGGGTAGCCCCTTCATGAGGGTCATCGCGGCCATAAGGTCGCCGTAGACCCTTCCGGTCTTGCCGCGGGCGAGCTCCGCAACGTCCGGATTTTTCTTCTGCGGCATGATGGAAGAGCCCGTGGAGAAGGCGTCCGATAGCTCGAT
>DAIDBB010000293.1 GCA_027310325.1 bacterium
CTATAGAGGCGTCCTTGAAAAATAGGCCCTGTACCTTCGTCGCCAGCCTTAATAGAAGCGGGCTCGATGACTCAAGGAGCGTCTTAAATACAAGGGAGGCGGCCGCGGGCATCCCTCTTTTTTCCACGTAGTCGGCCCTTGCCGCGCTTATAATGCCGGTAGTATTGACGCCGTTGGGGCAGCTTGTGCGGCACGCCCCGCAAAGCGTGCATTCCTTTATGTGTTTCAGGTAATCATCGCTCTGTTCTAGATAGCCGTCCATGTAAGAGCGGATTAGCGAGAGCTTGCCCCTTGCGCTGGCGGACTCCCTGCCGATTACCCTGAACGTAGGGCATACTGACCTGCAAGTGCCGCACCGCACGCACTTTTCTATCTCCTCTTTAAGAAGTTTAAGCTCGCTCATAGTATGATCAATGCGGGGCCGCGCTCTTAGGGAATATCTTTCCCGGGTTTAAAATCCCTTTGGGGTCGAGGACGTTTTTTATCCGCTTCATCGCCTCTATCGCCGCAGGGCTCAGTTCCATATTGAGGTAACCGGCCTTCGTAATGCCGACCCCGTGCTCGCCGGAGATCGTCCCCTTTAGCCTCAAGGTCAGGTCGAAGACGTCTCTAACGGCCGACTGGGCCGCGTCGTCCTCTCCGGGGTCTTTTTTGTCATACATCACGTTGACGTGTATATTCCCGTCGCCCGCGTGTCCAAAGCTTGCGATGAGAAGCCCCCTTCTTTTCCCTATCTCCTGGACCCCGGAGATAAGCTCCGGTATTGAGGACCTCGGCACGACGATATCCTCGTTTATCTTGTTGGGCTTAATTCTGAAGAGTGAGGCCGAGATGGCCCTCCTCGCGTTCCAGAGGTCTTTTATTTCCTTTTTGTCAGAAGACGCCACGACCTCCAGGGCCTTATTTTCAAGGCATACCTTTTCGATCCTTCCGGCCTCTTTTCCCGTAGATTCCGGGCTTCCGTCGACCTCTATTAAAAGCACGGCGGCTTCAAGAGGAAGCCCGGCCTTCGCGTACTCCTCGACGCACCTTATGCTTACGCTATCCATTATCTCAAGGGTCGAAGGTATTATCTTGGCCTTTATGATATCCGATACCGTCTTCGCGGCGTCTCTAATATCAGCGAACGTAACTAGGATGGTCCTTATCGATTCAGGAAGCGGGATAAGCCTCAGGATAGCCTTTGTAATGACCCCCAGCGTACCCTCTGAGCCGGTTAAAAGCCTAGTAAGGTCATAACCAACTACACCTTTAGCCGTCCTTACTCCTGTATCTATTATCTCTCCGGTCGGAAGCGCCGCCTCGAGACCCAGGACGTAATCGCGAGTTACCCCGTACTTTACAGCCCTCGGCCCTCCGGCGCATTCCGCGATGTTGCCGCCTATGGTCGAGAACTTAAGGCTTGACGGGTCCGGCGGATAGAAAAGCCCCAGCTTCTCGACCTCCTGCTGAAAATCCCATGTGACGAGCCCGGGCTCTACCACTGCAATAAGGTTGTCGGCGTCGATCTCGATTATCTTTTTCATCCTTTCGGTCGATATGACGACCCCGCCCTCGACCGGGACGCTGCCGCCGCTAAAGCCGGTCCCGGCCCCCCTTGGTATGACAGGGAAGCCGATAGAATTGGCCATCTTAAGTATAAGGGAGATCTCTTCGGCGCTTCCTGGAAAGACGACCGCTTCAGGCAGAACAGGCGAGTTCGTCGCGTCATAGGAGTAGCAAAGGAGGTCTTCTTTCGAAAATGAGGCGTTCTTGACTCCCACTATTCTCTTCAGTTCGGTTTTTAAGGACTCTGTAATCATCTTATGATTTGGCTAAATACGTAAAGCTTTTCCGCCTTTTTTCCCTTATTTAAAAATATCAAAAAAGGCGGAAAAAGTCCATTAGAAGGGAGGACGATATCGTAGTGCAGGGATAAGTGGAGGGATAAGATATTATCCCGGGTAGGACGGGAGGAGGAACTGGGGGATGAGGAAGCTACTCTTCCTTGAGCACGTACCCCACGCCCCTAATAGTATGGATGAGCTTCTTGGGGA
>DAIDBB010000310.1 GCA_027310325.1 bacterium
GAAGGGCTCCAGGTGGCAATAGTGCTTTTGGCGGCCCCACTCCTTACGGGTTGGATAAGGATGCTCAAGTGCCGGGCCCAGGGGCGGAGGTCCGCCGGGATACTCCAGCCGTTCAGGGACCTCTCGAAACTTTTCATAAAAGATACGGTCCTCGCGGAGAACGCCTCGTGGATATTCACGTCCGCGCCGTACGTGGTATTCGGGGCCACACTGCTGGCGGGCGCGATAATCCCCATCATCTCCGTCGACCTGCCGCTCTCCGAGACGGCCGATATAATAGCGCTAGTGGCCATATTCGCCATAGCCCGGTTTTTCATCGCGTTGGCCGGGATGGACGTCGGCACGGCCTTCGGCGGCATGGGTTCTAGCAGGGAGATGATGGTGGCTTCCCTTGCAGAGCCCGCGATGCTCATGTCGGTCTTTACGGTATCGCTTGTAAGCCGCACAACGTCGCTTTCGCACATGGTGCACGCGGTGACTACCGGCCCGATCGTGCTTAGGCCCTCGCTGGCGCTCGCGTTAGTCTCGTTCGTGCTCCTCGCGATAGCCGAGACGGGGAGGATCCCGGTCGATAACCCGTCGACTCACCTTGAGCTTACGATGATACACGAGGCGATGATACTCGAATATTCGGGAAGGCACCTTGCCCTCATGGAGTGGGCGTCGATGATGAAGCTATTCCTTTTCGCCTCCCTCGGGGCCGCGCTCTTTTTCCCCTGGGGCATTGCCGGGAGGGACACGGTTTCGATGATACCGCTGGCGTTCCTTTCGCTCGCGATAAAGCTCGCGTTAACGGGGGTCTTTATAGTGATGGTAGAGACACGGCTCGCGAAGATGCGGATCTTCCGGATCCCGGAGTTCCTGGGGATAGCGTTTCTATTAGCTACCCTCGGGATGCTTTCATTTTTCATACTGGAGTAATACGATGACCGCGAAACTTGCCGCTGAGATAAATGGAGTGCTTGCCGCTCTCATACTCCTAAGCTCTTTCGGGCTCCTCGTCCAGAGGAGGATCTCCGGGCTTCTCCACATATTCGCCTGGCAGGGGTTTTTCCTTTCGGTAAGTACCGCGGTCGTCGGCTATACGGCCGGGCTCCATCACCTCTACATATCTGCGATACTTACGCTTACGCTTAAGGTCTTCGCCCTTCCGTATATCCTCTATGTCCTCATACACAAGCTTAAGATACACAGGGAGGTCGAGGAGGTAGTGAACATCCCCACGACCATGCTCATAGGCATAGCCCTTGTCATATTCTCCTATCACCTGACGGCGCCAATTCGCGAGCTTTCGACCCTGGTCACGCGCTCCACGCTTGCCGTGGCGCTCGCTACCGTCATGCTGGGGCTCCTTATGATGATAACTAGGAAGAAGGCCGTCACTCAGATAATCGGGTTCCTCGCGCTTGAAAACGGCCTCTTCTTCGCGGCCACGAGCGCAACTTACGGGATGCCGCTTGTGGTCGAGCTGGGGGTCGCGCTCGATATCCTCATCGCGGCCTTCATATTCGGCATATTCTTTTTCCAGATACGCACTACCTTCGAC
>DAIDBB010000320.1 GCA_027310325.1 bacterium
GAAGGGCCGAGGCGAGTTTTTATGTAAGGGCCGGCGACCTTAAAGAGCTTGAATCAATAAAGACCAGGGTCATAAATTGCGCTAGGGGGGCGGCGGTAGCTGCCGGCTGCAGACTCGAGGCAAAGGAAGTGGGCGAATATAACGCTCCGATGAAGATAAATAGGGCCTTTATAGACGTTTACAGCAATGCCTTGAATTTTCTCGGCCTTTCTGAAGACGCTTCCCCGCCCGGTAAAAACGTCGGGTCTTCGGACATCGGCAATGTGTCCCAGATAATCCCGGCTATTCATCCGCATGTACCGATAAAGCCAGGCATAAACATACACACACCCGAATTCGCGGCGGCCACCATTACCCCTGACGGGCACAGGGCCCTCATGGAAGGCGTAAAATGCTTGGGTATAACGGCCCTGGAACTTTTCATCAACCCTGGGACTCTTGAAAGAATAAAGAAAGAGTTTCAGGAACCCCTCTCGTAAATTCCATAAAAATTCAGCGTCCTTTCGGCCCCTTTTTCTTTGCTCCGGAGCAAAAACTGGAGCCTTGGTTAATTTTTCAAGTCGCATAGACTTGCACATGGGACTGTGATATATTTCATTTAACCGTCGGCCTTCCTGGAGCGATTTTTACGGGCGTTTTGGTCCTGCCGGTAAACATCCGTCAATTAGAAAGGGCCTTAATGAAAATACCTTCCGGGCTGATAAAAGAACATCTCTTTTGTTCCCTTCTTAAGAGTTGCCTTCTGGCCTTTCTCATCATTGTCATGCCATCCGCATCATCATCAGCCGGGGATAACGAGGCGATGACAGTCACTTCTATGGGAGTGGCAGCAATAGCAGGCAATAATACGGCCGCCGCCAGGCGGGCGGCCATTGATGACGCCCTGAGAAAGGCCGTTGAGCAGACCGTAGGCACGATGATCTCCTCCGATACCATGGTAGGGAACTACCGGCTCCTTAAGGATACCGTATATACGAAGTCCGAGGGTTATATAAAGAATTACTCGATCCTTAACGAATCGCAAGGGCAGGGGATATACCAGGTGTCGATACGGGCTACCGTCTCGGCCAGGAATCTCAAGAATGACCTCGATGCCGCCGGGCTTATTAGCGGCAGGCCCAGGGTGCTATTCATGATAGCCGAGGCGAACATGGGGCAGAAGTACTATAAATTCTGGTGGGGGGCAGGTGAGACCGGGGGCGAGACCTTCAATATCCCTATCTCCGAAGTAGCGTTAAAGGAGATATTTCTCAAGAAGGGGTTCTCGGTCGTGGATGTTTCAGGCGCCACGGGCAAGATCGACATAGAGAGCGCCTATAAGATTGCGGAGCCAGCGAACGAAGCCGCAGCGTCAATCGGAAAGAAGCTCAATGCGGAGATCGTAATAAAGGGAAAGGCCCTGGCTTCCCAGGGGCCCGGAACGCCGGGCGGCTCGGTCGGCCTTTATCTGGCGGACATGGCGGCGCAGGCGATAAGGGCGGATACCGGCGAAGTGCTGGCCTCCGCGAGCTCGCACGCTACCGCAC
>DAIDBB010000327.1 GCA_027310325.1 bacterium
GAAAAATGGTATAATGCCGCCTTGCGCCGCAAGCATTTTTGCGTAAACTGTTATCTTATTGGCAAAAAATAAAGGAAGGTGGAAATGACAAAACCGAAATCTCAGAGGGTGGGGCTTTACATAGACGTGGCGAACATAACCCGTAACGGCGGGTACGGGATGCGGTTTGACATCCTCCGCGACTTCGCCTGCCGGGAGTCCGGCGAGCCCGTACGCCTTAACGCCTACGTCGCCTACGACGAGGAACGGGCGCGGACCGACCACGACTACAGGGACAGGACCTTCAACTTCCACTCCACGCTCCGCGACTACGGCTACAAGGTCATCGAGAAGGTCGTCACCTGGTACGTGGACGAGGCCGGGAACCGCTTCGGCAAGGCCAACGCCGACCTCGACATGGCCGTTGACGCGCTCCTCCAGTCCGAGAACCTCGAAAAGGTGATGCTCACTACCGGCGACGGGGACTTCATCCAGGTAGTCCGGGCCCTCCAGAACAAGGGCTGCAGGGTCGAGGCCGTGGCCTTCCAGAACGTCTCGTCGAACCTCAAAAGGGAGGTAGACCTCTTCATGTCCGGTTATCTCATCCCCAACCTCCTTCCGGTGGACGGCGGGGAGGCGAAGAAGAGCTGGGGAGAAACCGGCTCGCGCGTTCGCGGCATCTGCTACACGTTCAACCGCCAGAAGAACTTCGGGTTCATGAGGTACCTTAACAGGATCGGCCCCGGACTCTGGATAACGGACACCAGGAGGGCGGACTCGCCCTACGGCACGGCCTTTGCCCACGACTCGAACTTCGACCCCTCGATCGACAGGGACCAGCTCCCCAGCCGCGACCTCATATTCGAGTTCGACCTCGCGCAGGGCGAAAAGGGGCTACAGGCGTCGAACATAGTGAAGATATATCCGTAGGGCCGTCAAAGCCGTGTGCCGTGACCGGAAGACTTTTTAACAGATTGCTGAAAAACCCGGAATTTTTCAGGCTGCTCAAAAAGCTCCAGATGCGAGGCGTCGAGAAGCTAGGAATGAGGCGTACTTTGTATGCACGCCGCAATGACGAGCGAGGTAGCCTTCGAAGCAGATGGACTTTTTCAGCAGCCTGTTAAATCTCCCTCCGTGGGAGTAAGGGTATTATGGAGCCTTAAATAATCTCCCCTATCCCCTCTTTAAAAAAGATGGGGACGTACGGAATTTTTAACTAAACCCATCCATTTCTGTTAATTTCAAAAGATTAGCGGCCTTTTCCTTTCCAAATCCACCAATCTCCCGCCACGCCCTGAAAAATACCGCCGTTCCGGTGGTATAATATAAATGTAACGGAGGTGAGATATATGTATAGCATCCATTGGCCGAAACTTCACTGGGAAAAAGCCGAAAAGGCTGAAAGACCTCCGGTTCCGGTCGATAGTGAAGGAAGGGAGCTGAGGAGAATCGGCACCGTGATCACGGTCCTTTATGTCGCGGTCATCCTGGCAGCCTGGAGCGTAATGACGTTTTAACTCCGGCTCGATTTTCCATACGGAACGAAGGCCTTTAAAAAAACGGGGCTTGCTATTGAGCAGCCCTCTTTTTTTGCCTTTTTTTGGCTTTTTGCGTTTCGGGCCGCGCCGGACGGACTTAACCTGCTATACTTTTAATCAAAATCCGTTCAAAGGGAGGGGGCCCATTGGGGTTCTTTACCGCCGTAGGCAGGGCCGCGATATTGTACCTGGGGGAGATGGGCAGGATGCTCCTATTTCTCCTCCAGTTCGTCTTTTCCGCTTTGAAGCCGCCGTACCGCATACTCCGGGTAATCAAGGAGATGCACTTCATAGGCGTAAAGTCCCTCTTCATAATCGCCCTCACATCGGGCTTTACCGGGATGGTCCTCGGGCTTCAGGGCTATCATACGCTAAGGAAGTTCGGGTCGGAGTCCGCCCTGGGCTCTCTTGTCGCCCTGAGCCTCATAAGGGAGCTTGGCCCGGTCCTGGGGTCATTGATGGTAACGGCCCGCGCCGGGTCCGCCATGACCGCCGAGCTAGGGATAATGCGGATAAGCGAGCAGATAGACGCGCTCGACGTGATGACGCTCGACCCGGTAAAGTTCCTCGTGGCCCCGAAGATGCTGGCCGGGGTGCTGGCCGTGCCTTTGCTTGTGGCCATATTCGACGTCATAGGCATCTGGGGCGGCTATATCGTCGGGGTCAGGCTCCTCGGGGTCAACGCCGCGCGGTACTTCGACGGGATGAAGGAGAGCCTCGAGTTCAGGGACGTATGGGGCGGGGCCGTCAAGTCGCTCGCCTTCGGCCTCATCGTGACGTGGGTGTCCTGCTACAAGGGGTACAACTGCGGCCACGGGGCCAGGGGCGTCGGCGACGCGACTACCGAGGCCGTGGTCCTTTCGGCCATACTCGTCCTCGCGTGGGACTACATACTTACGTCGCTCCTTCTCTGAGGCGGGATGATAAAGGTCTCCAACTTAAGAAAATCGTTCGACGGCGTGGAGGTCCTTAAAGGGGTCGACATCGAGATACCGACCGGAAGCACCATGGCCATAATCGGAAAATCCGGCGCGGGCAAGACCGTCCTCTTCAAGCACCTCGTGGGGCTCATGCGGCCGGACTCCGGCTCCGTGGTCGTTGACGGCGCGGACATAACGAGGCTCAGGGCCGGGGCCTTGAAGGAAGTGAAAAGGAAGTTCGGCATGGTCTTCCAGGGCGGCGCGCTTTTCGACTCCCTTACGGTCCTCGAAAACATCGCGTTCCCCATGAGGGAGCTTACGGGTCTTAAGGAAAGCGAGCTCCTCAAGAAGGCCGGGGAGATGCTCAAGGAGGTCGGCCTTTCCGGCATGGGCAACAAATACCCTGACGAGATAAGCGGAGGGATGAAAAAAAGGGTCGCGCTCGCGAGGGCGCTGGTCATGAGCCCGGAGTACCTCTTTTTCGACGAGCCGACCACGGGGCTCGACCCTATCGTCGAGAACGCCATTCACGCGCTCATGAAAAGGTGCAAGGCCCTCGCGCCCTGCACTTACATAATGGTAAGCCACGACATAAAGGAGGTCCTCGAGATGTCGGACCTCGTCGCCATGCTCCATGAAGGGGTGATAATCGAATGCTCGGCCCCGGAAGAGATAACCGGGTCGAGCAACCCGGTCGTAAAACAGTTCCTCTCCGGGTCCACCGAGGGGCCGATACAGATGTATTAGGGGGGATTATAACCCTTGAAAGGGTCAGGATGAAAGAAGAGCGGATGGAAATCCTTGTCGGGGTCTTCGTGGCAATCGGGCTTGCGGCGCTCGCATACCTTTCCATAAACCTGGGACGCCTTCCGGTCTTCGGTCCCAAGACCTACGCCATAAAGGCCGTCTTCACCTCCTCGTCCGGACTGAAGGACGGGGACACCATAGAGATAGCGGGCGTGGAGGTCGGCAAGGTCGCAGGGATCGGCCTTAAAGACTACAACTCGGTAGTGTCCATGAACATAGACTCCGGCATAAAGCTCCCCGACGACACCATGGCCTCGATAAGGACGCGCGGGATAATAGGCGAGAAGTTCATAAAACTTAGCCCCGGCGGCTCCGAGACGGCGCTCAGGCCCGGGGAGACGATAATAAATACCGAGTCGTCCATAGACATAGAGGAGCTGGTGAGCAAATACATATTCAGCCTTTCAAAGCCTTCGGGCGAAAAGGGAGTGGAGGGGAAGAAATGAAACGGATAATCGGTATCTTTTCGATAATACTCATGGCCGCCTTTTTCATGGCGGGCGCGGCGCTCTCGCAGGGGACCGCGAATACGCCCACGGCCGAGTTGAGGAACTCGATAGACGCGGTGCTCGATATATTGAAAAACCCCGACCTTACGGATCCGGCCAGGACAAAGGAGCGGAGGGAAGAGATCATGAAGGTCGTCAGAAGCCGGTTCGACTTCGCTGAGATGTCGAGGCTCGCCCTCGGCAGATACTGGAAGGAGCGGAGCGAGGCCGAAAAAAAGGAGTTCGTGGAGCTTTTCCCGAGGATACTCGAAGCCGCGTACGCGGCGAAGCTCGAGAAGTATAACGGCGAGACGGTCGAGTACCTGACCGAGGTCAGGTTCGACAAAAAGGCCCTCGTACGGACGGTGATAAAAACGAGGTCGGGCACGCAGGTTCCCGTGGATTACAGGGTCATGATGGAAGCGCATGGCTGGATGGTCTACGACGTTATTATAGAGGGCGTGAGCCTAGTGAACAACTACAGGAACCAGTTTAACGACATGCTCTCGAAGGAGCCATACCCAAAGTTCGAGAAAGAGCTGAGGGAAAAGGTAGAGGGGCTGTAGGGGGTATGGACTTTTGAAGCACAGAGAGCAAATAACAATATATGCCCTGCTGTCGGCCTTTTGCGCCCTGCCGGGCGCTTCGGGGCATGGGTTCTCATCGCTTCCGCCTCTTCCCCGTTCTTTGCGGGTTGGAGGGTTATACCCTGAACCCGCTGATAGTTCCCCTCTTTTTTAAAGAGGGGCCAGGGGGAGATTAAAGACCGAAAGCGGGTTCAGGTTTGCAACCTGAACCCGCTGATAGTAAAAGGAAGCCTTTTGTCATTGCGAGCGTAGCGAAGCAATCTCGTATATATCCCTTTAACCCCCTCTCCCTTAAGCCCTCCCACTTTTTGCCCCCTCACCCCACCCTCTCCCACAAAGGGGAGAGGGAAAACCGGGTACCCCTTTAAACTTCCCCTTGTCCCAAATAATGGGTCTCGTTCCCCTCTTTTTTAAGAGGGGACAGGGGAGATTATTGAACATTTGTAATCCCCCCTTTGTCCCCCTTTAGAAAAGGGGGATTTATATAACCCTTGACGGTGAACGTTCGTTCACCTATAATAGGGACATGGCAAAGACGCCGGAAAATCCAGGGACGAGGGCCGCGGCCATAGCGGCCTTCTACCGCCGGGAGGGCCGGATGCCGAGCTTCTCGGAAGTTGGCCGCCTTTTGGGCCTCAAGTCAAAGAACTCGGTCTCCAAGCTCGTCTCGCGCCTCGAAGACGCAAAGGCCCTGAGGAGAGACTCCAAAGGGAGGCTCGTGCCCGTCTCGATTGCGCTGCCCTTGAAGGCGCTCGGGGTGGTCGAGGCCGGCTTCCCCTCGCCCGCCGAAGAGGAGCTCGCGGATACCCTCTCTCTCGACGACCTCCTCATAAAGAACAGGGAGGCGACATTTCTACTAAAGGTATCAGGGGACTCCATGATAGAGGCCGGGATACTCCCCGGCGACATGGTCCTCGTCGAAAGGGGCGGCGAGGCGCGTAGCGGCGACATCGTAATAGCCGAGGTGGACGGGAAGTGGACGATGAAGTACCTCGAAAAGAAAGGCAGTAGCGTAACGCTTCGGCCCGCCAACCCCAGGTACCGCGAGATAAGGCCGAAGGAGGAATTAAAGATAGCCGGGGTCGTCACCTCCGTAATAAGGAAGTACAAATGACCGCAGAGCCCATAACCATACGCTCGTGGCCCAGGGCCATAATGCACATCGACGCCGACGCATTCTTCGCGTCCTGCGAGCAGGCCGTAAAGCCCGCTCTCAAGGGAAGGCCCGTCATAACCGGCAAGGAGCGAGGGATCGTCGCCGCCGCGAGCTACGAGGCAAAGCGCAGGGGTGTGGAGCGCGGCATGAGGCTCTTCGAGGCGAAAAAGGCCTGCCCGGACGCCGTGATACTCCCCTCCGACTACGAGACCTACAGCCTCTTTTCGATGCGTATGTTCCAGATACTGCGGAGGTTCTCCCCGGCCGTCGAGGAGTACTCGATAGACGAGGCGTTCGTGGACCTTACTGGCCTAAGGAGGCTCCACCGGGGCCCGTACGGCGAGATAGCAAAGAAAATACAGGAGACGGTCGAAAGGGAGCTCGGCATAACGGTTTCAATAGGAGTAAGCCTGACGAAGGTGCTGGCCAAGGCCGCATCAAAACACAGGAAGCCCCACGGGCTTACGGTAATACCGGGGCGCGACATACACCTATTTCTAAAGGACCTCCCGGTGGGCAAGGTCTGGGGCATAGGGCCGAATACCGCGGAGCTCCTCGGAAAGCTCGGCGTAAATACGGCGCTTGAGCTTGCCCGCAAACCCGAAGCGTTCGTAAAAAGATACCTCTCGAAGCCCTACATCGAGGTCTGGCACGAGCTTAACGGCAGGGGCGTTTACGTTGTAAACCAGGAGGACAAGACCTCGTACCAGTCGATCGGCAAGACCAGGACCTTCACCCCGCCATCGAGCGACGAGACGTTCGTCTTCGCCCAGGTGTCGAGAAATCTGGAGAACGCCTGCATAAAGGCCCGGCGCTACAGGCTCTCGGCGACGAGAATCATCCTTTTTCTCAAGACGCAGGAGTTCAGGACCTCCGGGGTGGAGCTAAAGCTTACGCGCCCGAGCGCGTATCCGCTCGAGCTCCTTGGATCAACGAGGGAGGGGTTCGCCGGGATATTTACAGGCGGCGTCCTCTACCGCGCCACGGGCGTTATTCTGGCGGGCCTCGTTCCTGAAAGCTCCGTCCAGTACACGCTCTTTGACGACGTTACGAAGATAGAGAAGCTATCGCGGATATACGGGGCCATGGACGGGCTTTCGGAGAAGTTCGGCAAGCACACTATCTCTTTGGTATCGAGCCTTCCCGTAAAGCTCCAGCGCCAGCACGAGGGCGGGCGCGGGGACGTCCCGAAAAGGAAGACCGGGCTATTCAAGGGCGAGAACAAAAGGCAGAGGCTCGGGGTGCCTGTCCTGGACGTCAAGGTATAAAGAATGACAAACCCGGGTTTATAGTCGATATGCACGCGTTCCAACGCATAGAACTATCCCTGCCAATCCCGGACCCCTTCCTGAAAGTGAGCGCTTGAAAATATTATTAAGTACCGCGCGTTATTGTTGTTAATCCGCAATTGCCGTTACGGTTTCGTTCCTTCACGTCTAAAACCGCACGCAAGAAAGGGCATGATTTTAAAATTTCGGAAGGCGAGGAATTGAGTTGGGTAAATAAGCAAAACGAGGTACAATCAGAGGAAAAAACAAGAAAGGGATTATATGAGGCCTAATCATGTTTTGGCAAAGGTATTTTTCATTCTGATGTTTTTTATCGTAAGCGGGTGCTCGGCGCAAAGTCCGGTTGAAAAAACGCTTAAAGACGCCATAAAAGCCTATGGCGGCAAAGATAACCTTGAAAAACTCAATTCATGGACCGCCGTCTGGAACGTTCAGGCAAAGGCAAGGGGGGAGTCAGGCACTGATACAAGGAATATAGGGCTTCCCGATAGGCTCATGGTACACCTTGATTACGGGACATCGAGCGAGACAAGGGTCATTAACGGAAACAAGGGATGGCGCGCTTTTTCAGGAAGCGAGCCTATGCCCGCGCAGGGCCCTTCTTTGCTTGCCATGAGAATGCAGCTTATGAGGTTTTATACGCCGCTGACCCTCCTTGAAAGGAAAAACGAGCTGACCCTATCCGAGAAAGATGGGTTTAAGGTCATCGGTTTAAAGGACGGCGAGATTACGGCGGATTACTGGATAAATCCAAAGACCGGCCGGATTGAGAGGTTTATAGGGACTTTCATTATGGCCGGGGGCGTAATGGAGTTCAGGACAGAGTACTCGGACTTCAGGTTTGTTGAAGGGGTGCTCCTGCCGCACGGGGAAGATAAATACGCCGGCAGCGTGAACACCGCAACCCTTACTCTTAAAGAGGTTAGGTTTAACGAAAAATTCCCTTCGGAAGTTTTTTCAGGAGTCAAGAAATAAGAACGCCGGGCTTGCCCCGTTTTATCGACGCGTATGAGATATATCGACGCGGCCTTAAAACGTAAGCTGTACAATGACGCGCTAGCAGATTGCTGAAAAACCCTTTTTGGGGGAAACTTGTTGAATCCGTCTTCGACGGCTTCAATCGGTAGGGAATGAATCATTTTTATAGCTCGCCTTATCACTTCGTGAGTCGGCGAGCCCCCGAACTGTAGAAAGGTTTCCCCCAGCCGGGTAGGGTGCGCTGTGCGCACCATCAAATAATTTTCAGGGGTCGCGTAACCTGATATGTCTGATTACACAAGGGCCGGGATAGATTGGTTCATTCTTCCGGGTAATGGAAGTATTCGTCGTCCCATAAATTTGTCGAAGAGGGCCTTTATCCTTCGGATTGGGGAGGACGGCGTTATGGAATTCGGGGGCATAGGAGGCAGAGTAATCAATTGGTGCGCTGAGCGCGCCCGGCAAGACTACAAGACTTCAATCCTCTAAACTCGCCTGTCCGGCGTAATTGTAGGTGCCTCGTCATCGCTCCGGCGCCGGAAGGCGTTTTCCCGCCTCTTTTTTTTGCCTCCTCCTTTCTCAAAAAGACCCGTTAGATTTGACATACGCCGTTATCCATATATACTTTTCGGGAAAGGGCCTCTGCCGCCGTTCCTCCGAATGCGCGGGGCGCCCGGCGCGTACGTAATCGAAGGCCGCCCCCCCAAAAAAAGGCGGCGGCCGGATAGAGGCGCGAAAAATCCATTTAAGGAGGTCCCGATGCCGCGGTCTTTTAGAATGGCGCCGGTGGCGGCGCTGGCGGTCTTCCTTCTCCTCGCTTTAACGCCGCGCTCACGCGCGGCTGACGCCTGCCAGGCGGCGGCGGCGAATAAAAAACTCGTCCTGGATTTCTACTCGATGCTCTTCGAGAAGCGCCAGGTGAAAGAGGCCTTCGACATGTTCGTCTCCCCGGACTACATCCAGCACAACCCGAGCATCCCGAACGGCACGGCCCCCGACATAGCGTTCCTTACGGAGAAGTTCAAGAATAACCCCGGGTCCACGAACGAGGTCAAAAGGGCCGTGGCCGAGGAAGACCTCGTCGTCCTCCACGTCCTCTCGCGCCTCAACCCCGCGGACAGGGGGCGCGCCATAGTGGACATCTTTAGGGTCAAGGACAATAAGATCGTCGAGCACTGGGACGTCATACAGCCCGTCCCGGCGGAGACGGTAAGCGGCAACCCGATGTTTTAAGGCCGCTTAAAAAGTCCGTCCGCGTCGAAGGCAACGCCGCCCGTCGCTGCGCCGCACACAAAAAAGTACGCCCCGTTCCAACTCCTCGACGCCTCGCATACGCGACTTTTTTAGCGGTCTGAACCAGGCCTCGCGAGAAGGGATACCTTAAGTGAAGATGCCCGCGCTTTTCATCGGCCACGGCTCGCCGATGAACCTTGTGCTTAAAAACGGCTTCACCGAAAGCCTCGTCCGCCTCGGCGGCACGCTTCCGAGGCCCGGGGCCATCATGGTGGTATCGGCCCACTGGCTGACGGCCGGCACGTACGTCGGGTGCCTGGACCGGCCGGGGACGATCCACGACTTTCACGGCTTTCCCGATGCGCTCTACAAGATCGACTACCCGGCCCCCGGCTCTCCCGAGGACGCCAGGAACGTGGCGCGCATGGTAAAAAGGACCCGCGTTAAGTGCCACACCGACTGGGGGCTCGACCACGCCTCGTGGGCCGTGCTTAAGCACATCTACCCCCGCGCGGATATCCCGGTATTCGAGATGAGCCTCGATTACTCGTTTAACGACTGGAGCCCGAAGCCTCTCCTCTACCACTACGAGCTTGGCCGCGAGCTTATGGAGCTTAGGAATAACGGAGTGCTCGTCATCGGGAGCGGAAATATCGTCCATAACTTAAGCCTCCTTGAGCCTGACATAAACGCGCCCCCCTGTGACTGGGCGGCGGAGTTCGATGGAATTGTGAGGCAAAAGCTCCTCGACGGCGACCCCATGGCGCTCGTCGATTACGAAAAGCTCTGCAAGGGGGCGGCCCTTGCCGCGCCCACCCTGGACCATTACCTCCCGATGCTTTACACGGTCGCATTGAGGGAAAAGGACGACGCGCTGAGGTTCGTCTTCGAGGGGTTCCAGTACGCATCCGTATCGATGCGCTCTTTTCAGATAGGATAGACCCACCCGGACGCCGTAGCCCGCGATCAAAAAAATACCGCTGTAAATCCATTCTCCGGGGAGACGGATGGGACCGGTCAAGGTCGTTATCAGGTACGCGGACGGCAGGCTAGTCAAAGGCTATACGAACGATTTCTTTCCCAACAAGCCCACGTTGCACGTCTCCGCCGGGCCCAATGATCACGGGGCCGTCATACGGGTCGGGGAGCTTAAGGCGGTCTTCTTCGTAAAGGACTTTATGGGCAACCCGGAGCATGAAGAGTCGAACGCCTTTGACGGGCGGAAGCCCTCCGGCAGGAAGGCCGAGGTCACATTCAAGGACAACGAGGTGATCGTCGGCACAACGCTCGGCTACGACCCGGGCAGGCTCGGTTTTTTCCTCATGCCCGCCGACCCGGACTCCAACAACATAAGGGTCTTTGCCGTGAACGCCGCCGTAAAGGGCTTCCGCTATCTTCGACCCCCTTAAAAAAAACGCTTGACTTCTCCGGGCGTTGTGGTATTTTATATGCAACTGAAGTTTCGGAAGTACTTGTCGCTAGCCAGCCGCAAAGACTTTCTGGGTCTTGGCGGCTTTTTTTTATGCCCTGGCCTCCGCAAGCTTCAAATACTCAAGAAGGAGGTACGCTACAGTGACAAAAGGGACTGTTAAGTGGTTCAACGAGTCAAAGGGCTTCGGGTTTATAACCAGGGAAGACGGCGGGGACGTTTTTGTCCATTACGCCGACATCCAGTCCGAGGGTTTCAAGACCCTCGCCGAGGGCCAGGCAGTGAGTTTTGAAGTGGTCAATGGCCCCAAGGGGCCGAAGGCCAGCAACGTCGTAAAGCTCTAAGCCCCGTAAGAAAGCAGGCCGCCTGTTTGCGCCATCGGCGCGGCGGGGCCTGCTTTCTTCTTTTTTGCCCCGCCCCCGAGCCGACCCCGGAATGTGACTTAAGTCACGCCAAAAAAAGTCACAATATGAAAAGATTGCGGCATCCACGCCGGGCCCGGCGCCTTGATACCCCCGAAAAATCGTATGATTTCCCGCTGGCACACGTCTTGCTACTAATTATAAAGCGTGTAGCAGATTGCTGAAAGACCCGGAATTTGTTCACGCCGCTCAAAAAACTCCGGATGCCAGGCGTCCAGAGGCGCGGTTTGCGGCGTACTTTGGTGCGTGCGCACGGCAAAGTTAATGCCTGGCCGCGGCGGTTCCACTGGCCGTTGCGGCAAAAAAGCCGGCAAAACCTCCGCCCGCCGCAGGTGCGCCGCAATGACGGGCGGCGCAGCCTTCGAAGCGGATGGAAATTGTTTCCTTACATTTGGAAGATCCCCCGCAGTGGGCTTCGGGGAGCTTCAAAAACGAGACGCTTGCAAAAAGGACAATAAAAAAAACTCATCGCTGAAAGGAGCAAGCCTATGCGTTACGCGTTGGTCTTTATGGCCCTTACCATGTTCTTCGGCGCGGCCCTCTCCGGCAGCGCCCGCTCGGGAGGGCTCGACCTGGGGATATCGGTCGATGACGGCAAGGTAAAGGGCTTTTATCTTGGAGTGCAGGACTACTACAGGGTCCCTGAAAGGGAGGCGCACGTCATAAGGGAGAGGCGTCTGCCGGACGACGAGATGCCGGTGGCCTTCTTCATAGCGAGGCGCGCAAGAGTGGCCCCCGGCGAGGTCATAGAGATGAGGCTCCAGGGCCGTTCATGGATGGATATCACCTACCGCTACAGGCTCGACCCCGATATCTTTTACGTCCCCGTAAGGAGCGAGAGGCTTGGCCCGCCCTACGGGCACGCCTACGGCCAATACAGGCACGAGCGCGGCAGGAGGAGGTTCGAAGGGAGGTTCTCAGACGAGGACGCGATAAACATGGTAAACCTCCGGTTCCTTTCCGAGCGCTACAAGACGCCGCCCGAAAATATCATACGCATGAGGTCCGAAGGCAGGTCTTTCGTGGACATCGACCGCGAGCTTAGCCGCGGAGGGCCCCAATTGGCCGCGGACGAACGAGAGGACCGCGGCCGCGGACGCGGGCATGGCCGCGGGCGCGGATACAGGAATGGGGATGACTGATAACGCCGCCTGACCGCCGTCAGATGGATTCCGGTTCACCTCCGGAGGGCGGGGAATGCGGCCCCGCCCATAAAAAAGGGAGAGCGAAAGCCCTCCCTTTTTTATTTATATCCGGGCTCGGGGCCGAGACTCGCGGAAAAACAGATTGCTTCGCGCCTGCGGCGGGCGGAAAGTTTTAACCAACCCAATCGTCTAAATGTATCTTGCAGTGATGCGGCTGGTTTTAACATTTGCCCACCGCACGGTGCGCTCGCAATGACGACTCACCCCCGCCCTTCCCTCCCCATCAAGGGGGAGGGGTCAATAAGCGACTTCAGGTTGCAACCTGAAGTCGGAGCCGAGGCGCCCCCCTTACCCGCAGGTTTTGCGACTTTTTCCTTTCTTCCCTTCCCCCCTTGCGGGGGAAGGCCAGGATGGGGG
>DAIDBB010000330.1 GCA_027310325.1 bacterium
CATGAGGCCCGAGTCACTGGGGCTCTGCATGAGGTCTCTTTTTCTTCTGGCGGGAAGTCTTTTTCTTATAAGATCGGGCCAAGGCGTGGAGCGTTTCGCCATCCTTTATCTCATTGGGAGCCTGGGGCTGCTGCTTTTCGCCCTTTTGACGTACATAAGGCTTTTTCCCGTTCCATGGGCGCGTTTCGACCTCTTTTTCGTGAAGGACAAGGTGCGTGACTCGATCTCGTTCGGGCTTATTGGCGTCTTCGAGTTCATTTACCATTGGCTCGATACGGTCATGCTCTCGCTTATGAAAACCGACGCCGCGGTCGGGTGGTATAACGCCGCGTACAGGCTCTTCCTCGTTACCGTCACCGTACCTTCGGCCCTCGGGGTCATACTCTTTCCGTTAATGTCGCGCCAGCACGTATCGTCGGGCGATACGCTGCGGATAACATGCGAGCGGTATTTCAAGTACATGTCGATATTCGGCGTTCTTCAGGGGGCCCTCGTCATAGGTTTCGCCGATAGTATTGTCGCTTTATTCTTTGGCCCCGGCTACGGGCCTTCCGTCGGGGCGCTCCGGATACTCATGCTCTCGTCGGTTTTCATTTACGTGAATAGCGCCTTCGTAAAGCTCTTCGAGTCCTCGGACGGGCAGGCGGTCCTTATGAAGGTCTGCGGGGCCGCGGCGGCCTTGAACATCGTTCTGAATTTTCTCCTTATCCCCGGATGGAGCCTTACGGGCGCGAGTGTCGCCACGGTTTTATCTGAATTTCTCATTACAGCGGCCGTAATATTCCTCGCCTCGCGGTCAGTTTACGAATTCAAATCATCAAAGGTCCTGGGCCATATCACAAGGACCGGGGCCGCCGGTCTAATCGCGTTAGTTCTTGCCGTGTACGTTCAAAAGGCGCTACCCGTTGCGGCGGCCGCGGTCGCGCTTATTTCGGCATACTTCGGGATGCTCTTTCTCGTCGGACAGCTCGATAACGAGGACCTCCGTTATACGAAGAGGGTCTTTGTAAGCATATTCGCGAAGGCATGAGGAACCGCGCAGGCGGCGTTGGAGGCGATAGTATCTTATGAAGATAGTCCTAATAAACCCGCCTCTTGTCTTTGATAAAAGGGCAGGCACCCCTACGGTCTTCCAGCCTCTCGGGCTTGCGTACGTGGCGGCGGTATTGGAGAAAGAGCACGAAATAACCGTCATAGACGCTAACGTCGAGGGGCTCGGCAGCGCTGGAAACGGCCTGACGGCCCTTTCCATGGACGGGATAAGGGAAAGGGTAAGGGCGCTAAGGCCGGATATGGCCGGCATAACCGTCCCTTTCTCGGTAAACGCCGCAAGCGCCCTCGATACGGCGCGTGCCGTAAAGTCGGTCGATAAAAACATCATAACCGTCCTCGGAGGGCCTCATCCGTCGATAAGGCCCGTCGAGACGCTTGCCGAGGACTCCGTCGATATCGTAGTCGTAGGCGAGGGCGAGGCAACGGTCAAGGAACTCGTAGGCTCGATCGGCTTGTCTCGGTTCGCGGGGCTCAAGGACGTCAAGGGGATAGGGTTCAAGACGGGGGGCATTCCGGTAATTACCGAAAAGAGGCCTCTTATCATGGACCTCGATTCAATACCCTTTCCTGCCCGCCACCTTCTGCCGATGGACAAGTACTATTCGGCCTTCGAGAGCGGCGCCGCTTCAAGGCCCGCCTACACTTACGGCAACAGGTGGGCAAGCATCTTTACGAGCAGGGGATACCCATTCGACTGCAACTTCTGCAGCATACGTCTCACCATGGGAAGGGGTTTCAGGGCCCGGAGCTCGGGTAACGTCATCCTCGAGATAGACGAACTAGTAAGAAGGCACGGCGTAACGCATATAAATATCGAGGACGACAACTTTACCTTCGATCGCGTCAGGGTCCTTGACGTCTGCAACCACATCATGGGCAGAGGTTACGGCATGACCTGGAGTACCCCTAACGGCATCAGGGCGGATAGGATCGATGAGGAGGTCGTAAGCGCGATGGCCGCGTCCGGCTGCAGGAGGGTCTTCATCGCGCCGGAATCAGGGGTCCAGCGCGTGGTGAGCGAGATCATAAGAAAGAAACTTGACCTCGGAAAGGTCGAGGACGCCGTAAGGCTATTTAGCAAACACGGCATAGCCGTCGACGCCTCGTTCGTCATAGGCTCGATCGGCGAGACCAAAAACGATATATGGAAGACGATAAGGTTCGCCATGAGGCTTAAAAGGATGGGGATGGACAGGGCCGGGTTCCATATCGCGACCCCGCTTTACGGCACAAAGCTCTACGAGGAGGCGCTCGCCAGGGGGTACATGAGGAAGGGGCCCAGGGACGAGGAGTTCTCGACCGGGCAGCCCCTCATCGAGACCCCGGAGTGGACGGGCGCGGACCTCCGGAGGTTCCAGGGCATAGCTAACTGGCTTGTTAATTACAATGCGAAGGAGAAGGTGTCGGCCGTATACAAGCGATTAAACCATATCCCCGAATACATGAGGGCCATGGCCTCAGGGACGCTTAAAATAGGCACGCGGAGGGTACCATGATAAGAGAACTTAAGGCGGCGATAGGCTACGGCGGGAGGTCCCTTAAGACGCTCGCGGCGAAATCCATGAAAAGGCCGGTAAGTGTCGAGTACATAGTCTACGAGATAACCGACGAGTGCAATTCGAGGTGCAAGCACTGCAACATATGGAAGAAGCCGGGGGGAGGCTCGATGACCTCGGATGAGATAGAAAATGTCTTCGGCTCCGGCTGTTTCAGAGACGTAAGGGAGCTCATCGTAACGGGCGGCGAGCCGGTCTTGAGGCCCGACATAGAGGAGAACCTCCTTGCCATACGGAGGCATATCCACCCGGACGCCCTGGTTTCCTTCAGCACGAACGGGCTACTGCCCGAACGGGTCTTGAAGACCGTCGAGAGGTGCCTCGGAAGCGGGATGAAGATGGTAGTGGGGGTCTCGCTCGACGGTATCGGCCCGCGCCACGACACGGTTAGAGGGGTAAAGGGCAATTTCGAGAAGGTCGATTACCTCCTTAATAAGCTCCTTGAGCTCAGGGAAAAAAATGTGAACCTGAGCGTGACCGTCGGCTATACGCTCGCGCCCTGGACGTTCGAGAACCTCGAAGAGGTTGGAAGGTACGCGGGGGCGCGCGGCATGAACTTCCTCCCGCAGATGTACGAGGAGTTTTCCTATTACGGCAATACCGGCAGAAATAAAGGCGTGTACACGCCGGAGATGTTCGACGCGGTAAAGGCCTTCCCCGAAAGCTTTCAGAAGGAAGTGATCCTGATGGGTATGAGGAACGAAGGCATCAGGTACAGGTGCGCGTCGATGAGAAACTTTTTTCTCATGCGATGTAACGGCGACGTATCGCCGTGCCTCAAGTTCGGAGATATAAGGGTGGGTAATCTTAGGGATGCGCCCTTTAGCGAGGTATGGAACGGGACATGCGCGAAAGAGGCGCGGGCGCTCGTCGACGGGTGCGCCGGGTGCTCGAACACATGGGCCACCGGCTGGTCGATGAAGTACTGGGTGCCGCCGTTCGTAAAGACCCTCGGCAAGGCCGTCATCAAGAAGCACGTCGCGCGCATGAGCCTTTCAGGCAAAGGGTTATGAGGGTAACGTTTATCCTTAACAGCTTTCCGAGGCTTCCGATAGGCGGCTACAGGGTCGTCTACGAATACTCGAACAAGCTTGCGGAATCGGGACACAGCGTATCTGTCGTCCATTGCAGGTCCGTCGGCGGCCTGCCGAAACCCCGGGGCATGCGGGCTGTCCGAACGCGCCTCGCATATTTCTACCGGTCGATGGCGAAGCCCCGGCCCGCATGGCAGAGGACCGACCCGCGGGTGAGGTTCTTTTTCGTGCCGGAGCCGGTTGAAAGGTCAATACCCGACGGCGACGCGGTATTCGCGACCTCGTGGGCCCTCTCGGACTATGTCCTCGGCTACGGTCGGAAAAAGGGAAAAAAATGCTATCTTTTCCAGCATTACGAGACCTGGAGCGGCCCGAAGGACAAGGTCGACTACGCGTGGAAGGCGCCTTTCAACAAGGTCGTCATCTCGAAGTGGCTCCTTGAAGTCGGCAAAGCCCTCGGGGCCGGTAACATGACATACATCCCGAACGGTATAGACCACGAAAGGTTCCGGGTCAAGACTCCGGTTGAAGGGAGGGAAAAGGTCGTCTCGATGATGCTGTCGCGCCAGGCCTGGAAGGGGACCGACTGCGGACTGAGGGCGCTCGAGATAGCGAAAAGCCTCGTACCGGACATGAAGGCGGTCCTCTTCGGGGTCGAAAGCCCGAACTTAAGGCTACCCGGCTGGATGAGATTCCACCGCGACCCGGCGCAGGGGTTTCTCGCCTCCGGCATCTACAACAGGAGCTCTTGTTTCCTCTGGCCAAGCCTATTTGAAGGGTTCTCGCTTCCGCCGGCCGAGGCGATGGCGTGCGGGTGCGCGGCGGTCACCACGGACTGCGGGGGCATAAGGGATTTCGCCGAGCACATGGTGAGCGCCCTCATTTCCGAGCCTGGCAGGCCCGAGGGGCTTGCGGAAAACCTCATCAAGTGCCTCCGGAACGATGACCTCAGAAAAAGGATCGCGGACGCCGGGATAAGAAACATAAGCGGATTCACATGGGAGAAAAGCGCGGCCCTGATGGAAAGGTTCCTTTTGGAGACGGTTTGACAAGGCCTATGAAAGACCCGTTGGTGACGAT
>DAIDBB010000339.1 GCA_027310325.1 bacterium
CTTGAAGACCGACCCCGGCTCCACCGCGTCCGCCACGGCCCTGTTCCTGCGCTCCCCGTCGGAAAAGGCTCCGAAGGCGTTGGGGTCGAACGTCGGGACGCTCGCCATGGCGAGTATCTCCCCGGTGCCCGGGTCCATCACAAGGGCCGTGCCGCCCCTGGCGCTGGAGTCCTCCACCTCCTTTTTTAGGGCCTTCTCGGCTATGTACTGGATGGTCTTGTCTATCGTAAGCTCGACGACCATCCCGTGGACGGGCGCCGTCTTGTCGATGTCCTCGTAGAGGATGAGCCTGCCCATCGCGTCCTTGTCGCTCGAGAACCTGGCCGACTCGCCGCGAAGCATCCTGTCGTAGTAAAGCTCGATGCCCTCAAGGCCTTTTGAATCTACGCCCGTAAACCCGATGAGGTTCGAGGCGAGCTGGCGGTTGGGGTAGTAGCGCCTGCTCTCCTTCATTAGCCCTATGCCGTCAAGGTCCTCGACCGCCTTCCTCTGGTCGTCGGTCAGGTCCACCTGCCTTTTAAGCCATACGAAATTGTTATCGCCCCTTAACTTCCTTTCGAGCTCCGGCGCGTCCATCGAGAGCATGGGCGCGAGCCTCCTGGCCGTCTGCCTCGGGGAGTCCACCTTCGACGGCTGGACGTATACCGAGTCTACTTCGAGGCTTACCGCGAGTTCTTTAAGGTTCCTGTCGTAGATCCCGCCGCGCTTCGGCTGGATATTGACGGTCCTTTTGTGCTGGCGCGCCGCCATCCTCTGAAGGTGCTTGCCTTCGAGGACCTGGAGCTGGAAGGCCCTTGCGAAGATCGCCGCGTAAAAAACCATGAAAAAGCCGAAGATGAGAAATATCCGGACCTTTAGATAAGACCCTTTCTCTCTCCCTTTTCCATTTTTTTTCATCTTATCTTTACTATCTGTTCCCCGGTCGGATGAACGAGTTCGAGCTCGCTCGAGGCTATCCTTTCTATCCTTTCAGGGCTCTTTAGCTTCATGAACTCTATCCTCAGGCGCTTGTTCTGCTCGATAAGCGCCGCCTTCGACGCGTTTGCCCTCGAGATGTCGTAGCCCGTGTTCACAACGGTAACGCGTGTCCAGAGGAAGGCGAAGACCAGGCACACGAGCGCGACAGAGGAGAGGACCGCGATATAAAGAAAGCCCATGTCGCGAGGGTTCCTCCTTATCTTAACGTCCTGGCCCGTAAGGACGCCGGTCGAGAGCCCCATTTTCTTTATGATAGTCTCTGCCATGGTTCCTCCTGTTAAAAGGTTCGGTGATCCCCGGATTATTTTCGGGCTGCTCAAAAAGCTCCATATGCGAGGCGTCGAGGAGTAAGGTTTGAGGCGTACTTTGTCTGTACGCCGCAGTGACCGCGACGATGAAAACGACCAGATGGACTTTTTGAGCGGCCTGCCTAAATCTTCTCGATAGCCCTTAACTTCGCGCTCCTCGACCTCGGGTTCCTCGCTACCTCCTCGTCCGTCGGGGTCAGGGCCTTTTTCGTCAGCACCCTCGCGGCGGGCCTTCGCCCGCATACGCACCTCGGGACCCTCGGCGGGCAAATGCACCCGGTCGAGAGGTCCCTGAAAGCGTTCTTGACGATCCTGTCTTCGAGCGAATGGAAGGATATGACGACGAACCTCCCGTTCTTCTTAAGGCACTCGAAGCCGTCGGCGAGCCCCTTTTCGAGGCTTCCGAGCTCGTCGTTTACCGCTATCCGCAGCGCCTGAAATACCCTCGTAGCCGGGTGAATTCTCCCGGCGCGGGACTTCCTCGGCACGGCGTCAAGGATAATATTAACGAGCTCGCCGGTAGTCTCGATGGGCCTTGCTGACCTCACCTTCTCTATAAGCCCGGCTATTTTCCTTGAGTATCTCTCCTCGCCGTATTCATGGAAGATACGGGCGAGTTCGTCCCTGTCGAAGCCGTTTACTATGTCGTAGGCGGAAAGCTCCTGGGTCCTGTCCATCCTCATGTCGAGCGGGGCGTTGGCCATGAAGCTGAATCCCCGCTCGGCCGTATCGAGCTGGTACGACGATACCCCGAGGTCGAAAACGATGCCGTCAACCGACTTTATACCGAGGCCCGCGAGGATCGACTTTATATTTCTAAAGTTCCCCCTGGCCAATCTGGCCCTGTCCCCGAAAGGCCCAAGGAGCCTTCCGGCGGCCTTCAAGGCGTCTTCGTCGAGGTCTATCCCGACCACGACCCCGTCCGGGGCGCTTGCTTTCAATATCTCAAGCGCATGCCCGCCGCCCCCGCGCGTCCCGTCGACGTAAATAGCCCCTCCCTTGCAGTCGAGGAGCCTTACCGCCTCGGCGCCCATTACGGACGTATGCGAAAACTCCATCTAAAGCCCCAGACGCTCGAGTGTAGCAACTATCTCTTCCTGCGAGGCCTCGGCCTCGGCCTTCTCCCAGAGGGCCTTGCTCCATATCTCGATGGGCTTGAACGCGCCAACGAGTATCACGTCCTTCTCGAGCTTGGCGTAGTCACGGAGGGCCTGGGGGACAAGGACCCTCCCGAGCCTGTCTATAC
>DAIDBB010000343.1 GCA_027310325.1 bacterium
GGACGTTGCTCCTGTACTTGAGCCACGTTCCTGCCGGGGTTATATGGTCTGTCGTGATATTGTCCCCGAGCTTTATAAGGACCTTGCCCTTGAGGCCGTCGACAAGGGCTTCCTTCTTGGGAAGGGGCTGGATGTTCGGCCCCCTCGTAACGGTAACCTTCTCCGGGTCCTTGGCCGGGGGGACTACCATCGAATCATCGATAAGGAACTGCTTCGGAAGCTTCACCTTCGGGTACTTGCCGAGCTTCCTCGGGTCGGTTATTACGCCGTATATGGCCGCTGCCGCCGCGACTTCCGGGCTGCAGAGGAAAACCTTGGCGTCCTTGGTGCCGCTTCTCCCTTCGAAGTTCCTGTTGAAAGTCCTTAAAGACACGCCTGCAGATGGCGGCGACTGGCCGTTACCGATGCAGGGCCCGCATGTCGCCTCCAGTATCCTCGCACCCGCTTCGATCAGGTGAGAAAGCCCCTTGTTAAGTGATATCATGTCGAGGACCTGCTTGGAGCCGGGGGATATGGTCATGCTGACTTCCGGGTGGACCTTGAACCCGCCCTTCTTGAAGACCTCTGAAACGACCATAAGGTCCCTGTATGAAGAGTTCGTGCAGCTCCCGACGCAGACCTGGTCGACCTTCATGCCTTCGATCTCTGAAACCTTGCAGACCGCATCCGGCATGTGGGGCCTCGCCATCATCGGCTCGAGCTTTCCGAGGTCGATGTCGATCCTTTCGTCGTATGTCGCGTCTGCGTCGGCAACAAGTTCGGCCCAGTCCTTTTCCCTGCCCTGCGCCGTAAGAAATTCTTTCGTTATCTCATCGCTAGGGAATACCGAGGTGGTAGCCCCAAGCTCGGCGCCCATGTTGGTGATGGTCGCGCGCTCAGGTACGGTTAAGCTCTTTACGCCCTCTCCGCCGTATTCGATGACTTTCCCTACCCCGCCCTTGACCGTCATCCGCCTCAGGAGCTCAAGGATCACGTCCTTTGCCGACACCCAGGGTTTTAACTTACCCTTGAGATTTACGAGCACTACTTTGGGATAGCTGAGGCTGAAGGGGCCGCCGCCCATGGCAACGGCTACGTCAAGGCCGCCTGCGCCGATAGCGAGCATCCCGAGGCCGCCGCACGTGGGGGTGTGGCTGTCCGAACCGAGTAGCGTCTGGCCAGGAACGCCGAACCTCTCCAGGTGGACCTGGTGGCATATGCCGTTACCGGGCCTGGAGAAATAAATGCCGTACTTCGAGGCCAGAGTCTGAAGGAACCTGTGGTCATCCGCGTTCTCGAACCCGCCGTACTGGAGCGTATTGTGGTCGACATAGCTTACGGAAAGCTTTGTCCTTACCTTCGGAACACCCATCGCCTCGAACTGGAGGTACGCCATCGTGCCGGTAGCGTCCTGAGTAAGAGTCTGGTCTATCCTTATGTTTACTTCCTTGCCCTGGACAGCCTCACCGGACACAAGGTGGCTGTCGATAAGCTTTTGCGCGACATTTTTCCCCACGTTCTATCCTCCTTTTATCTGACACTTATAGTCCGACTTGATTTACGGCTAAACCAAGAGATATTCGACACCCGGGCCGTTTTATGGGAATATTATAACCTGAAAACCTGCATAAATTCCATAAAAACAGGGCCTTACAGAAAGCTACCCCTGAATTTGAGGGTAAAAAGATACACTAAAGGCAAGGAAAAGTCAATTACAAAGAAAAACGATTAAGGGAGAGGACCTAAAATGATTTTGACCGGCTAACCTATCTCGGCGAGTTCTAGCCGGCCTGTCCATCTTTCCTTGAAAATTTCCCTGATCGATGCGGCTTCGTCGCCGGAAAGGCCAGGGTTCTTCTCAATGAACCTCATGGCCTCTTCACGGGCCTGCTTGAGTATAGTAAGGTCTGACAAGGCGTCTGTCCTGAAATCCGGCAGCCCGGCCTGTCTGGTCCCCAGGAAGTCCCCCGGGCCGCGAAGCAAAAGGTCCTCCTCCGCTATCTTGAAGCCGTCCATCGTCTCTTCCATGACCTTGAGCCTCCTGTACGTATCCTCGGAATTCGTCCACGCTGCCATGAGGAGGCAGGTCGACCTCCTCTCTCCCCTCCCGACCCTTCCTCTCAGCTGGTGGAGCTGGGCAAGCCCGAACCTTTCGGCGTGCTCGATAAGCATGACCGTGGCGTTGGGGACGTCTACCCCCACCTCGACGACCGTTGTCGAAACGAGGATATCTATTTTTCTTTCCTTAAAGTCCCTCATGACCGACTCCTTTTCGACCGCCTTCATCCTGCCGTGAAGGAGCCCGACGTTGAATTCCTTGAATACGCCGGAGGCGAGGTGCTCTTTCATGTTTGTAGCGTCTTTAAGGCTAAGCTCCTCCGATTCCTCAACTAGCGGATAGACGATATAACACTGGCTCTTTGACGCGAGCTCTTTTTTTATGAAGTCATACGCCTTAAGTCTATCTTTTTCCCTTAATATCCGGGTATGTACCGGCGTCCTTCCGGGAGGCAGCTCGTCTATTATGGATACGTCCAGGTCCCCGAATACAGTCATGCTGAGCGTCCGCGGTATGGGGGTAGCGGTCATGATAAGCATATCGGGAAAGACCTCTTTGCCCGGCTGGCACCCTAAACCCTTTTTCCGGAGGATTGAGCGCTGCACAACGCCGAAGCGGTGCTGTTCGTCTATTATTATGAGGCCCAATTTTCCGAACTCTACGTCCTTCTGGATAAGCGCGTGGGTGCCTATGATAAGGTCCGCCTCCCCAGCGCGTATTGCTTCGAGGGCACCGCGTCTTTCCGCCTTGGGGGCGCTGCCAGTAAGGAGCATCGTCTTTATACCAAGCGCATCGGCGTATTTTCGGATTGAAAGGTAGTGCTGCTCGGCCAGTATC
>DAIDBB010000350.1 GCA_027310325.1 bacterium
GCCCCATATACTCCAGCCATGATATCTCCCAGATTGCGGCTAAGATAAGGACTAAAATTACCAAAACATAGAGCCAGGCGCCGTTTTTAATGGCTTTCGTAAGAGCGACTTTACGCGACTTCGTCCCCTGCCTCGACGGCCAGAGGATGGAAAGTCCTATATCCGTGCCAACCGCCGAAGACAGACAATAACCTCCGAACTCCAGGATGAAAGTCCCGTAAAAGACAGCGGTAGCGCCCAAGTTTACGGTCTGTCCGTAAAAGAGCACACCCACGATAAAACTCCTCCATACTGCTATCAGGTACGGCAGGAAGAACACGGCCCCGGTTATTGTGGTGGAGAGGAATGCCCCGAAGATCAGGTTAAAAAAGAAAGTGTAAAGTATCTTAAGGGCGAGGCTGTTGGCAAGCACTCCCGTAAGAGGCTTCAAATAAGCGAGGTTTTGAATTTCCTTGAGATGTTCTTCCCTTATAAGAAGGGCGCTCGGTATCTTTTTCGCAACGGCCCATTGGCCGAAAATAAGAAAAACGATATGCGCAGCCGAATAAAAGAAAATGAGGTTCTTAAGTTTTCTTGCGGCCTGAAACGATTCTTTTAAGGCGTTTTTAAAACTCATCCGTCGGCCCCCGTGGCGGTTTGTGATGACGTGCGGCCATGTAAAACTACGTGATTATACAATGTTATGGCATTTATTTCACGGTTTTTTATCAGAAGGGATTTACGGATCACGGATTTTGAAATAGCACTATCAAGACCACCCCTGCGACCATGATAACGCTTCCCAGGAGCCGCTCTCTTATACGTTCTTCATTAAAGACGATCTTTCCGTATATGACGCTAAAGATAAGGCTCGTCCTTTTGACCGATATCATATAGGCGACCTGCGTTCTGCTCAAGGCCATAAAGTGAGATATGACCATTGTGGCGGTGAAAAGGCCTATCAAAAGAAATCTCAGCGGAAACGCCGCGACCCCTTTTAGTCTCCCGCGCGCGCCGGCATATACCGTAAGCCCCGAGGTAAGGACCAAGGGATAGAAAAAACCGAAAAAGAGCGGGCTTGAATGCTCTATGGCGACCTTGCCCAGGGTCGACGTTATGCTGTAGATCAGAGCTACAACGGTCATCAAGACCGCACCGGGTTCTTTCGCTATCGCCTTTATAGGACCGAGCACGCCGTATCTCGACGCGCTCGCGTTAAGCATATACGCCCCCGCGGCTATCATCATTATACCGGCCACGCCAATGATCCCGGGCCTTTCCCCGAGGAATATGAAGGCGATTATTATTATAAAGACCGGGCTTAATGCCATAAACGGTATGCAAAGCGAAAGAGGCGATAGCCTTATCGCCTTCATATAAAGGATGAGGGCTGTTATTTCCAGGGGAAGGAGCGCGGCAAGGGCCTTCCAGAAAGTAGGATCAAGGGATGGGACAGGAATGAAAAGGAAGACTAGGGCGAGAAATGGCAGGGCGTAGCCCTCTCTTACCCAGGCTATGACGGTGTCATCCGTATCTCTTAACGCGATCTTGCTTAAGGTGTCGGCGGTAGAAAGTGAAAGGGCGGTAAGGAGCGCAAACGGGAGCCAGTGCATTTTTAAGGCCTTTCTTTGGAATAGCCTCAGAAAAAAATCAAGTGTGTCTTCTATGAGGCGCGGAGCTCAACGCCTTTTTCTGAAGGCTTTTTTGGCATTATCCGAATCGGCGTGGCAGGCGTCGTATTTTCCGACGATCTTTTTAAGCTTCCTGCAGAAAAGCCCCCCGACCTTATAGCATATCTCTTTTTTAGGGTCGAGAAAGGTTGCGCGCTCGCACATTATGCAGGTCTTTCCGGTCACAGCCATATTCTAAAACTAATATGCGTTACCCTCAAGAAAAAAGAGATCCGGGCTTTGCCTTGCTAGGACCCGGAGAGCTCGTATCCAACGAGGCCAATGGCCATTATGGAAGCTGTCTCGGTCCTTAATATCCTTCTCCCAAGACTCACCGGTACAAAGCCCGCAAGAGCGCTCTGCTCCATCTCTTCTTCCGCAAGGCCGCCCTCGGGGCCGATCAATACCGCGGCCTTTATCACTCGCTCCTTTTTCGCCTCCGCGAGAACCTCTTTAAGGGGTCTTATGCCCTGCCTTTCCCAAAGCGCTATCTTAAAAGGCGCGTCCTTTGCTATCTCAAGCGCCTCGGAAAATGAAGCGTACGGATGGACCCGGGTTATAAACTCGCTTCTTGACTGTTTTGAGGCCTTAAGGGCGACATCCTGCCACCTATGCGCCTTTTTCTGCCTGTAATCCCTCTCTTCGAGGCTTATGGACCTGCTGGACTTGAATGGTATGATCAATCTTGCACCAAGCTCCGAAGTCTTCTGGATTATGAGCTCCATCCTTTCCTTTTCAGGGAGCGCCTGAAGAAGCGTTATCTGAGGGGCCCATTTCATGGCCCCTGTTTCTTCAAAGACATAGAGCCTGGGGACGACGGTATCAAGGGCCCGCGCCCGGAAGAGGTTATCTTCGACATCCGACACGGTAACGGCGTCTCCTGCCTTCAGCTTCCAGCGATTAAACTCAACGGCGCTCTCTTCATCGAGCACGTAGCTTTCCTTAAGCAGGACCTTCTCGCCTATTCTTAGTATTCCGTATCCCTGCATGTCTTCTTAATGTCCTCGCGTATCCGAGCAAAGGGGAGCTTACAAAGCGCTTGCCTGACCTGGGAATTTATTATAATCTAAATCGATTGTTTTAAGCGGGCGCAGGGTACATATTTGAAATGGCGTTTCAGGTTTCAGCCCGACTTTCGGGGGGCCTTAATTGTGAAGTAAGGTTTTGAGGTAATTGGAAAGCGAATACAGCCTGAGCTTTAAAGCGGATTCATCGGCAATCCCGGCCAGCACCCTTATCGAAGCGCGCGGATCGTAACCGGCATTTTTCATATAATGGACCGCGCTCAGGTCCGCCTTCATCTCACGCAGCTCCGAATCAGGTATGCCCCTGGAGCCGATCAACGCCGGAGTACCGCTGTTTTCGAAGTCTCTCGCGGCGATGTGTGAAAGCTCATGGGCTATGATAAATGCCAGCTCATCGTCGGTTGCGCAGGATTCCACTAGGCCGGTAGTGATTATGATATTGCCGTTAGGTAAGACGCAGGCGTCTTTTTTAGGTTCAGGCGTCACGATGATAGGAGGCCTGCGTCCGGCTATCTCCTCAAGAGCGGGGGCTATGCGGGCGACCCTCGACCGCGCGCCATTGTAATCGACCGCGGGCGCGTCAACGCCGTAAACGGGCAGATAGAAAAACGCCCCGAAGAATACCGCCATCAGAAAAACGGCTGAATAGGTTTTTATTTTTTTCATCGTTCTACTTGAGAAGAGAGAAAATTCAAAACACAAACATTTTAACATTGCTATTTCGTTAAAATCAATGAAAAAATCAGCTAAAAATATAATGATACAGGGCACTTCTTCCCATGTGGGAAAAACCGTACTTGTAGCGGCCTTTTGCAGGATATTTAAAAACCGGGGTTTAAGGGTCGCCCCGTTCAAGGCCCAGAATATGGCGCTCAATTCTTCGGTAACCGGGGACGGAGGCGAAATAGGCAGGGCCCAGGCGCTGCAGGCCGAGGCCGCGGGCATCACGCCCACGGTAGACCTGAACCCCATACTTCTAAAGCCCTCCGGTGACTCGCTTTCCCAGATAATAATACATGGCAAGGTCTTCGGCGTGATGTCAGCCCGCGAATATCATGGCTTCAAGAAGGAGGCCATGGGGTTTGTCCTCGAGAGCTACCAGAGGCTCGCCAACGCGTATGATATTATTGTTATCGAAGGGGCCGGAAGCCCCGCCGAGGTGAACCTGAGGGAGAACGACATAGCTAACATGGGTGTGGCCGCTGCCACAAAAAGCCCGGTCCTCTTGGCCGGGGATATCGACCGCGGCGGGGTATTCGCTTCAATAGTCGGGACGATGGAGCTTCTGACCGAAAAAGAAAAAGACATGGTAAAAGGTTTCATAATAAACAAGTTCAGGGGGGATATTGGACTTCTCGCGCCTGGTCTCGAGTTCCTTGCCGCTCGAACGGGGCGTCCGGTCCTGGGGGTCGTGCCGTACGCAAGCGACATCATCCTCCCTGACGAGGACAGCGTATCGCTTGAAGATCATGTTAACGGCAAAGGGCGGGGTGATAAGAACAAGATAAAGATAGCGGTCATAAGGCTACCGCGGATCTCGAATTTTACGGACTTCGATGCGTTAAGGTGCGACCCGGCGGTAGAGCTTAAGTTCATAGAAGACCCGGATGCGGTCCATGGTTTTGACATGATAATAATCCCGGGCACAAAAAACACGATCGAAGACCTTTTGTGGATGAAGGCAAGAGGGTTTGACAACGCGCTTAAGAGTTTTCATGAATCGAAAAAAGGCGCAATCGCCGGCATCTGCGGCGGATTCCAGATGCTGGGCCGCGTCATAAAGGACCCGTTCGGCGTTGAGTCGGATAAGGGCCTTTCGGAAGGACTGTCATTCCTCGATACCGAGACGACGCTTAAGCGAAGCAAGGACACCTTCAGGGTCACAGCCGAGGTCAGTGGCCCGGGTAACGCTCTTTACAAAGTAGACGGGTATGAGATACACATGGGCGAGACCATGGGTAAAGTGACGCCTTTCTCAAAAATTACCCGAAGGGGCGGACGGCCCGCGGGATTAACGGAAGGCGGCGTATCGAAGGATGGATCGGTCTGGGGCACTTACATTCACGGAGTTTTTGATAACGATTCCTTCCGGGAGGCCCTTATAAAGGACCTCCTTGAACGGAAGGGCATCAAGGAGAATAGTTTTAAGAAGCCGTACAAAGACGTTAAGGAAGCGTCGCTCGCACGTATCTCCAGGCTGGTGGAGGAGAGCCTCAGGATGGATGAAATCCTCGGCATAATGGGATTATGCTGAGGATTTTAAACGTCATCCCTTTCCCGCCGGCAATAATCCCGTTCGCCTATGCGCTCGACCTTGTCCTCGGCGACCCCGAATGGCTCCCTCATCCGGTGAGATTGATAGGGTTCCTCATAACGACCCTTGAAAAGGCGTTAAGAAGGCGCGCCCATGCGCCCGCCGTTGAAAGGCTGCTCGGCGTGGTCCTCGCCGTTACGACGGTGGCCGTAACCTACGGTATAATCCTGGCGCTTCTTTATTTTTCATACCATTTCTCGATGCCGCTTTTTTTTATCCTTTCCACTTACTTCGTATGGACGTCTATCGCGATAAAGTCCCTGAAGAAAGAGGCAAGAGACGTGGTATCGGCGCTTGGAGGTTCCGGGATCGGGAAGGCCCGTGCCAGGCTATCGCGCATAGTCGGAAGGGACACGGAGAAACTCGCCGAGGATGGCGTTTTAAAGGCCGTCGTAGAGAGCGTATCGGAGAACACATCGGACGGCATAGTGGCGCCCTTGTTTTATCTCGTCCTCGGGGGCCCGGCCCTTATGGCCGCTTATAAGGCCGTAAACACACTCGACTCCATGGTCGGCTACAAAAATGAGAGATATATTGATTTCGGATGGTTTTCAGCGAAGTTGGACGATATCGCCAACTTCATCCCCTCAAGGGTAACGGCTTTCCTTATGGTCTGCTCCGCTTTTTTTCTTGGTTATAATTGGAGAAGTTCTCTAAAGATATTGATGCGCGACGGTAGAAATCATCCGAGCCCCAATTCGGGCTTTCCGGAGGCGGCCGTGGCCGGGGCGCTCGGCTTAAGGCTCGGCGGGACCATGAGCTACGGCGGAGTCGTTAAGGAAAAACCGTCCATAGGCGACAACCTCTCCAGGGTCGACGCCTCGATGGTCGATTCGAGCATAAAAATAATGGGATTTACGGCGTTTATTATGGCGGGCATAAGCCTTGCGGCGAGGTTCATGACCATATTCCTGTTGTGAAAATAAGGCCCATGGTGTATAAAGGTTAGGCCTTAAAATATTTAAAAAAGGGGATTTTCTTTGTCCCCGAAGCGATTGAGCGATTCTAAACATCTCATGCCGGTAAAAAAGGGGGTCTTATGGACAGGGTCTACAAAAAAGTCGAGCTCGTAGGTATTTCTGCGAAAAGTTTTGAAGACGCCGTCAATAACGCGGTGGAAAAGGCATCGAAGACGCTGCATGGCATGGCATGGTTTGAAGTGTCGGAACAGCATGGAAGGATATCTGAAGGCAAGGTCGTCGAGTACCAGGCGGTAATAAAGGTGGCCTTCAAGGTAGATTGATGGGCAATGTCAAAGGTCTCGATCTCATCTTCAATCCCGGCTCAGTAGCCCTCGTCGGCGCTTCCGAAAAACCAGGGAAGCTATCGGGTAAGATCCTGCAGAGCTTGAGGTCGTCCGGTTTCAAGGGCAGGATCTATCCGGTCAATCCCGCGTACGGGTCCGTAGGCGGCATGGAGTGCTATCCGACGATCTCGGAGATAAAAGAAGGTGTCGACCTTGCCATCATCGCCGTTCCAGCGCCTGCGGCGATCGAGGCCCTTAGGCAGGCGGGGGGGAAAACACCTGCCGCTATCGTAGTAAGCGGCGGGTTTTCCGAAATAGGGGAAGAGGGCGGCAGGCTTGAAAAGGAATTGAAGGAGATCGCAAGGCGGGAGGGGATACGGGTAATAGGGCCTAACTGCATGGGCGTATATGATGGTTTTTCGAGGCTCGATACCTTTTTCATAACGGAAGAAAGGATCAAAAGGCCCCCACAGGGCAAACTAGCCATAATGTCGCAGAGCGGGTCTTTCGCGCTTACCGTGATGGATGAGCTTGCCGCCGAGGGCGTGGGGGTCGCGAGGGTAATAAGCTACGGCAACAAGGCGGACGTCGATGAGGCGGACTGCCTTGATTTTCTGGCGGATGACGATCGGACAGGCGCGGTAGCGATATACATGGAGTCGGTTGAAGACGGAAGAAAGTTCGTGGAGGCCGCGTCAAGGTGCTCTTCAAAAAAGCCGGTCATGGCCGTAAAGGTCGGGAAGGCCGGCGCAGGAGTTTCGGCCGCGCGTTCTCATACCGGGGCGATAGCCGGCAGGTACGAGGTCTACAGGGCGGCGTTCAAAAAGGCCGGGATAATCGAGCTTGAGGGCTACGAGGATTTTATAGGCGGATGCAAGGCCTTCGGCATGCAAAAAAGGTCCTCGGGCAGAAGGGTCATGATAATAACCGACGGAGGCGGCGTAGGAGTAGGCCTCGCCGATGCCTGCGCCGAAATGGGGCTCGATGTGCCGCCCTTAAATGAGTACGTAAAAGAGGATATCCGCGGCGTCTTTCCAAAATACGTCGTTGTCGGCAACCCCTTTGACCTTACCGGGAGCGTGACCGATGGGATGTTTGCCGAAGCGCTCGAAAAGACCATGGAAGGCGACGCCTATGACATCGCGATATTGGCTCCTATGTGGGGCCCCCCGTTTCTTACCGATGAACTGGTGGAGTTCATAGCAGAAAAGGCTGGCATCGTTAAAAAGCCGGTACTCATATGCACGCCCGGCGGGGAGTACACGAGGAAGAGGATGGGGTTATTTCATAAGGCGGGGCTCCCGGTTTTTTCAACGCCCGAAAGCGCCGTGAGGGCCGCTGCCGCGCTTTCAAAGGGCGCATCGGCCGGCGCGAAGGCCGGGGGCGGCATCTATGGATAAAAAAGAGACCGAAAGGATCGTAAAAGAGGCCTTGAGCCTGGGTAGAAATGCCCTGGTCGAGCCAGATGCGATGGAGGTCCTGAGGCTTAATTCCATCCCTGTGCCGGATTTCAGGGTCGTAAAGGACGTTAGCGCAGCGATAGAGACCGCCGGGGAGATAGGCTTCCCGGTGGTCCTCAAACTTGTTTCGCCGAACCTCCTCCATAAAAGCGACGTAGGCGGCGTGGCTGTCGGGCTTAAAGACAGCAAAGAACTTGAAAGCAGATGGGCGCAGATGATACTGGACGTGGCTGACAGGAGCCCATCGGTCATGATAGAAGGGTTTATTATCGAGAAGATGGCGCCTAAAGGCCTTGAGGTCATAGTTGGCGGCATCAATGACGAACAGTTCGGCCCTGTCGTGATGTTCGGGGCCGGGGGAGTCGCCGCCGAGCTCATAAGAGACGTAAGTTTCAGGCTCGCGCCCATAGACAGGGATACGGCCTTCGAGATGATGAGCGAGACAAAATGTTTTCCCCTCTTGACGGGCTACCGCGGGGACACGGTCAAGGACCTTGACGCCGTCTCCGACGTACTGATGAGGCTTTCGGCGATACTGGAAGAGACGGACGGCCTTAGGGAGATAGAGATAAACCCTCTCCTCGTCTATGATAAGGGAGTCCTCGCCGTGGACGCCAGGGCCGTACTCGGGTGACCCCCGGGACAATCACTTAAGCTTATCCGGTCTTGATAAATGAAAGACATTCACGGGGGTAATATCTGGAAGGCCTCGCGCGAGGCAGGGATACGCTACGAAGATATAATCGATTTCAGCGCCAGCATTAACCCCCTGGGCCTTTCCCCGAGGGCCGCCACCGCCATAAAGAAGTCCCTCAGGCTCATCTCTCCGTACCCCGACCCCGCTTCGTCGTCAACCGTCGAAGCGCTTTCCGTCTACCACGGCGTCTCCGCCGACGAGATACTCCCGGGCAATGGCTCAACCGAATTTATTCACCTCCTTCCTGCCTTGTTAAAGCCCGCTTCGGCCCTCATCGTTGAGCCGGCTTTCAGCGAATACCGTAAGGCCCTCCGTGATAACGGGTGCAGGGGCGACAGCTTCATCCTTAAAGAGGAGAACGGATTTTCAATCGATGCCCGAAGGCTCAAAAGACGCTTAAGCAAAGGGTACGACCTCGTTTACATCGCAAACCCGGCAAACCCGACAGGCGCGGCCACGGGCAAGGAAGTCATTCTCGATATCGCGCTGTCCTGCGAGAGGCTCGGTTCCACTTTTATAGTCGATGAGGCTTTCGTTGATTTCTGTGAGGAACGGTCGATAAAAAAAGAGGCCGTGAGCCTGAATAACGTTGTGGTCCTGAGGTCGATGACAAAGTTTTTCTCGATGGCGGGCCTGAGGCTCGGATACGTCATAGCCAACGCGGCTACGATAAAGAAGCTCGCGAAGCGCGTCCCCCCGTGGTCGGTCAATACGCTTGCGGGGGCTGCGGTAGAATCGGTAAGGGACGGGCGTTATATAAGGAAGGTCCATAGATGGCTGAATATGGAAAAAGACTTTATCTTTCGGGGGCTCGGCCGGATAAAGGGCCTCATGGTCTTTGAAAGCTCCGCCAACTTTCTCATGGTAAAGATCACGGATAGATCTTTGACCGCTACGGAGCTTAAGTCGATACTCTTTGAAAAAGGCATTCTCATAAGGGACCTAAGCGCGTTCCGGGGGCTCGGGCCACGGTACTTTCGCGTCGCGATAAAAAAGAGGCGCGAAAACGAGATGTTGATAAGGGCACTTAAAGGCGTATTCGGCAATAGTTAACTATCCGGATACCTTGTTAAGATGCCTTATCCGTTCCATTACCGGCGGGTGGGAATAATGGAAGACGACATAGAGCGGATGTGGATGGATATTGGAAAGATTATCCCTTGAAAGTTTCACAAGGGAGTCGGCGAGGGCCCGTGCGTTGCCGGTCAGTTCTCCGGCGAACGAGTCCGCCTCTACCTCGTGCCGCCTCGATAGATAAAGCATGAGCGGGCCGAGCGGGAAGGCGGCTATGGAGCCGAGAAACCCCAGGATTATGACCTTCGTGAAGAAAGCCCCGCCCTCGACATTGAAAAGGCCGTTAAGTGCCGCGCCCTGAAGGAGCCTGAAAGAGATATAAAGGGCGACAAGGGCGATCGCCTCGGTAATCACAATGAATTTCAGGATATGCCTTTTTTTCCAGTGCCCTATCTCGTGGGCGAGTACCGAGAGGACTTCATCTTTATTGAGCCTTTCAAGCAGCGTGTCATAGAGGACTATCCTTTTTACCCTTCCGATCCCGGTAAAGTAGGCGTTTGTGTGCGTCGTCCTTTTTGACGCGTCCATACGGAACACGCTGCTTACTTTTATGCCGGCCTTTCCCGCAAGCCCCCTTATGCCCTCGACGAGATTCTCGTCCTGAACGGGCTCGAACCTGTTAAAGAGGGGCTCGATGACGTAAGGCGAGATGTACATCATGAAGACGCTGAAGCCGAGGAATACCAACCATACCCATAGCCACCAGAGTCCCGGGCTTTTCCGGACCATGAAAAGCCCTGCCGAGATGACTATTGCCATGAGGACCGAGGATATGGCCAGTTGTTTAACGAGGTCCTTTGCCCACAGCCCGAACGTCATGGTGTTGAAC
>DAIDBB010000360.1 GCA_027310325.1 bacterium
CCTCTGCCCCACCCTCGCGTGAGTAACATTAAAGTTAACGCGGGTAACTGGCTGGAATATCGAGTCGATCGGTATGGTGCCGATCGGCTGCTCCGGAAGCTTGTTCCTTTCGGAAGGTACGTACCCCTTACCGGTGCTCGCGGTAAGTTCGCACTCGAATTTTGCGTCCTTGGATATCGTCGCGATAGGCTGATCCGGATTAAGCACCTCTACAGACGGATCGCAGATTATGTCGCCGGCCTTCACAACTCCCGGGCTTGTCCCCTTGATCCTTAGAGTCTTGGCGCCCTCGCCGTGGATCTTGAGCCTAACCTGTTTGAGGTTTAGAATTATATCCGAAACGTCTTCCTTGACTCCCGGGATCGACGAAAACTCATGAAGGACCCCGTCGATCTTTACGCTGGTTATGGCAGCGCCCTGAAGCGAGGACAGAAGTATCCTTCGAAGGGCATTTCCTATTGTAACCCCGAAACCCCTTTCCAGGGGCTCGGCAACGAATTTTCCATATGTTCCGGTAAGTGTCTCCTTTTCAACCTCAAGCTTTTTTGGTCTGATAAGGTCACGCCAGTTTTTTTGCATGATACCCCCGTCTTTTTTAAAATATATTCGCTAAAGCGGTTGGATAACGTCCGGATACGGGAATAATAAGCTGTCAGATTACTTGGAGTACAGCTCGACTATGAGCTGCTCGTGCATCGGGAGCGTCACGTCGTCCCTCACAGGGGTCCTCGATACAGTGGCCTTCATGTTGTCCCTGTCAAGGATGAGCCATCCCGGCACGCCGCGTCTTTCCACCGCCTTGAGACTCTCTATAAGTTTCTCGTTCTTTTTCCTTTTCTCCGCGACCTCGATGACGTCGTTGGGCCTGAGCCTAAAGGAAGGGATATCTACCTTCCTGCCGTTAACGCGGAAGAATCCCTGCGTAACGAGCATGCGGGCCTCTTTTCTGCAGCCCGCGAAGCCGGCCCTGTGAACCGCGTTATCGAGCCTCCTTTCGAGGAGCGAGACCAGGTTTTCGCCGGTTATGCCCTTTGCCCTGTCGGCGTCTTTGAAGGTGTTCCTGAACTGCGACTCCATGAGGCCGTACACCCTTTTGATCTTCTGCTTTTCCCTCAGCTGAAGGGCGTATTCGGAGATCTTGCCCCTGGACTGTCCATGTTGTCCCGGCGCGTAGCTCCTTCTTTCAAAAGCGCACTTGTCCGTATAGCATCTTTCGGCCTTGAAAAAAAGCTTCATGCCTTCGCGCCTGCATATCTTACAAACTGACTCTATATACCTTGCCAACTTCTTCCTCCTGTTAAAAAAGGTGACTTACATATCCTATCTTATATTCAGTCGCGCCTGGTCGGGCGCTCTATATGGGATCTTCTAGACCCTGCGCCTCTTCGGCGGCCTGCATCCGTTATGCGGAAGCGGCGTTACGTCCCTTATAAGGCTTATGCTGAAGCCGGCGGCCTGGAGCGACCTCAATGCCGCTTCCCTGCCGGCCCCTGGGCCGTTTATATATACGTCAACGGTCTTTACGCCGCTGTCGATGGCCTTCCTGGCCGCCGTCTCAGCGGCGACCTGCGCGGCGAACGGCGTGCCTTTCCTTGACCCTTTAAAACCCTGCGCCCCTGAGCTCGACCACGCGATGACATTTCCGACCGGGTCGGTAATGCTTATTATCGTATTATTGAAGGTCGATTTGATATGGGCTACCCCTTTTGATACGGCCCTCTTTTCCTTTTTTACCTTTGCCATCTCTCCTCCACAACTGTTTTGATCACGGCTGAGGCCCCTTATTGAGCCGTCGATTTGATGCGCCTTAATAACGAAGGCTTCTATTCGGCCTTTCTTATAGCGACAACGCCCTTCCTCGGGCCCTTTCTCGTCCTGGCGTTAGTATGCGTCCTCTGTCCCCGGACCGGAAGATTCTTGCGATGACGTATGCCCCTGTAACAGCCCATGTCTATAAGCATCTTGACGTGCATCGAAACTTCCTTCCTCAGGTCCCCCTCGACTTTGTAGTCGGTATCGATCACCTTTCTTATCGCGGCAACCTGGGCCTCGGTCAGGTCCTGCACCTTTATCATTGGGTCTACTTCCGCCTTCTGAAGGATCTTTTGGGCGGTTACGTCCCCTATGCCGTATATCTTGGTAATAGCGAACACTATCCTCTTATTTTTATTAAGGTCAACGCCTGCTATCCTTGCCAACTTACTCCTCCTCGCAATGGGTTATTAAAGCCCTCGGTCGATTAACCCTGCCTCTGTTTGTGTTTCGGGTTTGCGCAGACAACCCGGACAACGCCGTTACGCTTTACGATCTTGCACTTGGCGCATATCTTCTTTACCGAGCTTCTTACCTTCATCTTACCCCTCTCACCTTTTTAATCACCGTCCTGCGCTTATTAAAAAACTACTTCGCCCTGTAAGTAATACGTCCCCTCGTGAGGTCATACGGCGAAAGCTCCACGGTAACCTTGTCCCCGGGAAGTATCTTTATGAAATGCATCCTCATCTTCCCTGATACGTGCGCAAGGACCTTGTGTCCGTTCTCGAGCTCGACCCTGAACATCGCGTTCGGAAGGGTCTCTATCACCGTGCCCTCTACCTGTATCGACTCTTCTTTGGCCATATTAATCCGTTCAGACGGATTTTTTTGCAACCTTCAGTCCACCGTCAGGCCCTGGTCAGAACGTAGGGCCCCTTTTCAGTTATGGCGACCGTATGCTCGAAGTGTGCCGAAAGACTGCCGTCTGCAGTCACGGCCGTCCAGCCGTCGTCAAGGATCCTGACCCCGCTCTGCCCCATGTTTATCATGGGCTCTATGGCCAGCACCATCCCGGCCTTAAGCCTCAAGCCTCTTCCCGGCCCGCCGAAGTTTGGCACCTGTGGCGGCTCATGGAGCTCCCTGCCGATACCGTGGCCAACAAACTCCCTTACGACTGAAAATCCCTCCGCCTCCACGTATTTCTGGACTGCATATGATATGTCCATCAGGCGGTTGCCGACGCGGGCGGCTTCTATTGCCCTATCCAAGGACGCTGCGGTCGTATTTATAAGCCGCATCGCGTCGCCGGTGACTGCGCCAACCGGCACTGTAATCGCCGAATCTCCGTAAAAACCTTCGTATAAAACGCCGAAGTCGATGCTCAGTATATCCCCGTCCTTCAGCGCCCTCTTGGACGGCATGCCGTGTACGACCTGGTCGTTTACCGACGTACAAAGACAGTACGGATAGCTCCTGTATCCCTTAAATGCCGGCCTTGCCTTTCTTTTCCGGGTCTCTTCCTCGGCCGTCCGATCGAGGTCCAACGTCGTTATCCCCGGCTTTACTTTATCTTTTAATAGGAGAAGGATCTCCGCAACGATAAGACTGCTCCTCCTCATGGTTTCTATCTCTTCGCCGGTCTTAAGAATTATTTCTTCCTTTCTCAATAGCTTCCGTTATGGCTTTAGTTATCTGATCGACGCTCCCGATGCCATCAACCGCCCTGTAGAGCTGCTTTTTTGAATAATAATCTATAAGTGGAAAGGTCTCTTCCTCGTAGACCTTGAGCCTTGCCTCGATGGTCTCTTCCTTGTCGTCATCCCTCTGATATATCTCAGAGTTGCACTTGTCACAGGCGCCAATATTCATCGGGGGGCTGAAGATTACATGGTAGTTCGCGCCGCATTTCCTGCAGACCCGTCTGCCGCTAAGGCGCCTTATAAGCTCTTTCCTGTCGACGTTTATGCCGACGACCACGTCTATCTTCTTGCCCATCCCCTTAAGCGTCGACTCGAGCGCCTCGGCCTGTCTGATGTTTCTGGGGAAGCCGTCGAGGATGAACCCATTGACGCAGTCCTCGGCCTGGATGCGCTCTACCACCATGTCCACGACTATATTATCCGGCACAAGCACTCCCTTGTCCATGAACTCTTTCGCCTTCAGCCCGAGGGACGTCTTGCTTCTTACGTTCGCGCGGAGTATATCTCCGGTTGAGATCTGGGGTATCTTAAACCTTTCAGAGAGGTTTTTCCCCTGCGTGCCTTTTCCTGCGCCTGGAGCCCCGAGAAGAACGATATTCATATCCTAAAGGCCCCTACCTTTGATTTTACCTTTTTTTAGAAGCCCCTCATAACTTCTTGCGAGCAGATGCGACTCTATCTGCTGCGCGGTATCCATCGCTACACCTACGACTATCAGAAGCGCCGTGCCCCCGAAGTAGAAAGGCACGTTGAATTGGGAGACCAGGAACGACGGCAGAACGCTTACGGCAGCAAGATAAAGCGAGCCCCAGAGGGTAAGCCTCGAGAGCACCGTATCTAAGTAGTCGGCGGTATTGACTCCGGGCCTTATCCCGGGGACGAATCCGCCGTACTTTTTAAGGTTTTCGGCCACTTCCTTGGGATTAAACTGTATTGCCGTATAAAAATAAGTAAAAAATATTATCAAGACAATATATAGAACGTCATAGAGTATCGCCCCTGGATGCAGCATCGAGGCCACACGCTTAATTGCCGGCAGCGTTATGAAATTCGCAATGGTCGCCGGGAAAACTATGATCGAGGATGCGAATATCGGCGGTATAACCCCGGCCGAATTGACCTTTAACGGCAGATGCTGAGTGCCGCCTCCTAGAACCTTCCTACCCACTACCCTCTTCGGATACTGTATGGGGATCTTACGCTGCGCCATCTCCATAAATACGATAAATCCGACGACAGCCACCATGAGAAGTATCAGGAGAAGCAGGACCAGGAAGTTCATCTCGCCCGCCCTAACAAGTTGTATTGTATTGTTTACGGCGGACGGCATTCTTGCTATGATGCCGACGAATATTATGAGCGAGATCCCGTTGCCTATGCCCCTTTCGGTTATCTGCTCGCCGAGCCACATGAGAAACGTAGTCCCGCCGGTAAGGGTCACAACCGTCATAAACCTGAAGCCCCAGCCTGGAGAGATGACTATCGCCTCTCCTGCCTGCCCCCTCATGCTTTCAAGGCCTATGGCTATCATGGTGCCCTGGACCAGGCTTAAGATTATGGTCAAATACCTCGTATACTGCGTTATCGTCTTTCTGCCAGCCTCGCCCTCCTTGGACAATTTCTCCAGGTGCGGCACCACGGCCGTAAGAAGCTGCAATATGATCGAAGCGCTTATGTACGGCATTATGCCGAGTGAAAAGACGGAAAAGTGCGAAAGCGCCCCGCCGGTGAACATGGCCGCAAAGTCAAGCAGCGTTCCGCTTGCGGCCTTAAAAAACCCCGACAGCGCTTCGGCGTCGATCCCAGGCGTGGGTATATAGACGCCGACCCGGAATACTGCGAGCATGATAAGCGTTAATATTATACGGCGGTTTAACTCTGGGATTTTGCTTATATTCGGTGTTACCGCCAATTATATTACCTCCGCCGCTCCGCCTGCCGCCTTTATCTTATCCTCAGCAGATTTGCTGAATACGTTCGCCTTGACGTTAAGGGCGATCTTTATCTCGCCGTCCCCAAGGACCTTGACGAGGCCAGTTTTGCCTTTAATAAGCCCCTTGCCGAGGAGGGTCTCGGGAGTTACCGCCTCGCCGGATTTAAAGGCTTCGGCCAGGGTCCCGACGTTAACGATCCTGTACTTCTCCCTGAAAATATTCGTAAAGCCTCTTTTAGGCAGCCTCCTCTGGAGCGGCATCTGTCCGCCCTCGAAGCCAGGCTTTATATTTCCGCCCGTCCTGGCGGTCTGTCCTTTACCGCCCCTGCCCGAGGTCTTTCCGAGTCCGGAACCTTCTCCGCGGCCGACCCTGGTCTTTTTCTTTGTGGCCCCTTTGGGCGACTTAAGTCTGTCTAGCATTCTAACCCTCTTCCAAATTAAGAAATTAAAAGTCTCAGGGACCTACTTCAGATCCTCTACGGTCACGAGATGGGACACTTTCGTTATCATGCCCCTTGTTGCAGGCGAGTCGACCAGTACCTTGGGCCTGTTTACTTTTCTAAGACCGAGACCCAGCAGCGTTTTTTTCTGCCTTTCGTTGGACCCGATCCCGCTTTTCTTAAGGGTGACCTTTATCTGTTTTGTAGCCATTTATCTCACCTCTTGAACGCGCTTTCCCCTGAGCTCAGCCACATTCTCAGGGCTTTTAAGAAGCTTCAAGGCTGCTATCGTCGCCTTCACCACGTTATGGGGG
>DAIDBB010000361.1 GCA_027310325.1 bacterium
CCCTTGCAACCTGCTCCCTTGCAACCTGCTCCCTCGCAACCTGCTCCCTCGCGGCCTGCTCCCTCGCGGCCTGCTCCCTCGCGGCCTGCTCCCTCGCGAAGTTCTGGCTTACTACCTCTCTTTTTCTCTCCTCCGCGAGCCTTTTCCTTGCTTCCGCTTCGGAGACCATTTTTTCAACCCTTCTTGATTGGCCGGTTTCCGGATAACCGTATTCTTCGATATACGCGTTACCCCGGGAGATAATGGCGTCATAATCGGTCTCTCTAATGCCGAGTATCGCGTCATACCTCTCCATGGCCTCTCTTTCGTGCCTGGAGCGTTCAGCCTCGCGCCTGTCGCGCTCGGCTTCACGCATTGAATGCTCGTCGCGCCTCGTATACTCCGCCTCGCGTCTGGAATACTCCGCGCGTCCAACGAGCCTTCTTACCTCTTCCCAACGGCTGCCCTCGATGCCGCGATAGTCGTTGATGTAAGCCTTTCCCCTCGAGATCACGGAGTCGAAGTCCCTTCTATCGTTTAAGGCCATCAGGGCGTTAAACTCGGCCCTCATCTGTCCCTGCAGACGGTTTTCAGCGTCATTGGTCATCCATCTCACGTCAGCGACGTAAGGGCCGTTGCCGTTCCCGAAAGTCTCCTGAAAGAACCTTCCTTTATATACGACTTCCCTGTAGTCCCGGTTTTCATACAGCCCCTTGATCTCGTTAAACGCAAACCCCATGTCGCTATAAGGGACCGTTATTCTGAACGCGTTGCCGCGCCCCGCGTTAGTGACATGCCGATAAGCCGACCCTTCTTCAGGAAGAACGCTGAAGTCCTCCCCGCCCATCCCGTGCGGCGTGCCGTCGGAAGGTCCCCTGAATTTTATGCTCTCGCTTACGAGAAGCGCGTCGTTTATCCTTATTATCCCCCTGCTATTCCTCTTGACCTGAAAAGAAAAGTACCCGGTGCCGTTGGTCTTGGCGGTAAGGAACCGGCCGTCGCGGCTGCCGCCGTTAAAAAGGTTTCTCTCTTCCATCGTCACGCCCACATTGGGCATCGGCGCGCCGTTCTCGCTAAGGACCTGTCCCTTGAACGTATAATAAAATGCGTCTTCGGAGACCGGGGCCGGAGGCGGCGTTCCGGCCGGGCGTACATATACGGTACATGCCAAAAGGAGAAGAAAACCGGGCAATATTAGCAAAAATCTTTTCATGTTCACTCCTATTTAATTGTTTATACCGCCTCAAAATGCCGCCTTTCTTGCCAGCTCTATATATCGGCTGAACGGAGACTGACTTTAAAAAATCGCTTAATCAGACCGCAAAAAACCCCCTTTTTCCGGGAGCCCGGCCCTTCCTTTAAACCCCTCTAAAACCCATGAAAATCCATGCTTTTTTCTTGACTTGAATCCCTCAAATAAGATATTTTTGAATATTACTTTGAAAAGGGGAAGGCATTGGAAGAGAAAAGCGTAGAATTCAAAGAGCGTCTTAATAAGCTTAAGGGCCTCCGGGAGGCCGGTATAGACCCCTATCCCAACGACTTCAAGCCGAACGGCACCTGCGCCTCGGTCATAAAAGAGCACGGCGCGGCCACCAGGGAAGAACTCGAAGCAAAGGAGACGAACGTCGTCATAGCCGGGCGCATCGTCGCCATAAGGGACTTCGGAAAGGCCTCGTTCATCCAGGTGCAGGACAGGTCCGGCAGGCTCCAGGCTTACGTAAAGAAGGACATACTCGGAGAAGAGGCCTTCAAGGTCTTCAAGTTCTGCGACGTAGGGGACATAGTGGGCTTGAGCGGAAAGCTCTTCAGGACGCGCACCAACGAGCTTACGGTCGAGGCCCTGAGCCTAAGGCTCCTCTCCAAGGGGCTCCATCCGCTCCCGGAGAAGTGGCACGGGCTTAAGGACGTCGAGGCAAGGTACAGGCAGCGCTACCTCGACCTCATGGTAAACCCGGAAGTGAAGGAGGTTTTCCTCAAAAGGACGGCGATCGTAAAGTTCATAAGGGACTTCCTCTCGGCCAGGGAATTCGTCGAGGTCGAAACGCCGATGCTCCAGCCCATACCGGGCGGGGCGGCGGCAAAGCCGTTTACGACGTTCCATAACGCCCTCGGCATGGAGCTTTACATGAGGATAGCCCCGGAGCTCTACCTTAAAAGGCTGATAGTCGCGGGCCTCGAGAGGGTCTTCGAGATAAACAGGAACTTCAGGAACGAGGGTATATCGACCCAGCATAACCCGGAGTTCACGATGCTCGAGTTCTACCAGGCATACGCGACGTTCGACGACCTGATGGACCTGACGGAAGAGATGATAAGCTCTCTCGCCAGGGATCTCCTCGGCGCCACCAGGATAGAGTACCAGGGGGTTAAGATCGACCTCACCCCGCCCTGGCAGAGGATAAGCGTAAGGGAGGCGATACTCAAGTTCTCTAACGCAGGCGTTGGCATATTCGAGGACAAGTTAAAGGCCCTTGAGTTCTCGAAGACCCTTGGGCTCGCGGTCCCCGAAGGATTAAGCCACGGAAAGATAATAACGGAGATATTCGAGAAGGTCGCGGAGCCGATGTTCATAAACCCGACCTTCGTCACGCACTACCCGCTCGACGTCTCGCCGCTATCGAGGAAGAACTCCAAGGACCCGTCGATCGTAGACAGGTTCGAGCTCCTCGTTGCCGGCAGGGAAATAGCCAACGCCTTCTCCGAGCTCAACGACCCGGTGGACCAGAGGGAGAGGTTCGTAAACCAGCTTAAGGAGCGCGAGGCCGGGGACCAGGAGGCCCACCAGATGGACGAGGACTACATAAGGGCGCTCGAGTACGGGATGCCGCCGACCGCGGGAGAGGGCATAGGCATAGACAGGCTCGTGATGCTCCTTACCGATTCCCCTTCGATACGCGACGTTATACTGTTCCCGCTCCTCAAGAAGTGAGCGTCCGGACGGGCGGGAGCGCGGGTTTTTTAATCAAAAAGATAATGTCCGTTAATCCGGACATGATAAGGGTTTAATCCATGTCTTACGAACTCTTTGTAGGGCTCCGATATCTGAAGGCCAAGAGAAAGCAGACCTTCATCTCCGTAATAACCTTCATCTCGATCCTCGGCATCATGGTGGGCGTTACGGCCCTCATCGTGGTGCTTTCGGTAATGACCGGCTTCGAGGAGACCCTGAAGGACAAGATCCTCGGCATTAACGCGAACGTGGTCGTAACGGGACTTGGCCGCGGCTATTCCGGCTACGAAAGGGTCGCCGAGGAGGTAAGAAGGGTCAACGGGGTCACCGGCGCGTCCCCCTTCACCTATAACCAGGCGATGATTTCCGCAAGCGGAGGCGTCATAGGCGCGGTCATAAGGGGCCTCGATACGAAGACCGCCGGCACGGTTACGGTATTGCCGAACCGCATCAAGGAAGGCTCCCTTGAGGGGATAAACGTCCCGTTCAGGGACTCCGCCCCCGGCTCCAAGGGGCTTCCGGGGATAGTCCTCGGCCGCGAGCTTGCCGGCAACATCGGCGTCAGCGTCGGGGATACGGTAAACGTCATCTCTCCGATAGGCACCATGACCCCGGCGGGGCCGGTCCCCAGGATGGCCGCCTTCAGGGTCGCCGGCATATTCCAGCTCGGCATGTACGAGTACGACTCGACCATGGCCTTCATCTCGCTTGAGAGCGCCCAGAAGTTCTTCAGGCTCGGAGATACCGTAACGGGCGTTGAGGTAAAGATCGCGGATATTTACGCCGCCCAGAGGGTCGCCGACGACATATCGATGCAGCTCAAGGGGCCCTACTGGGTAAGGACGTGGATGGAGATGAACAGGAACCTCTTTTCGGCGTTGAGGCTGGAGAAGGTAGCCATGTTCATAATACTTACGCTTATCATACTCGTTGCCGCCATGAACATAATAAGCACCCTCATAATGGTCGTCATGGAGAAGGGCAAAGACATAGCGATACTTAAAAGTCTCGGGGCCACGAGCGCCGGAATCATGAAGATATTCATGATAGAGGGGCTAATAATCGGAATTACGGGGACGTTCCTCGGCACCGTCCTCGGGCTCGTGACGTCCCTTAACCTCGAAAAGATAGTAGGCTTCATAGAAAGGGTCTTCCACTTCAAGGTCCTGCCGCCGTCCGTATATTACATAGACAAGCTCCCCTCGAAGGTCGAGCCCGGAGTGGTCTTGACGATAATAATAATATCCATAAGCATAAGTTTTCTGGCCACCCTCTATCCGTCGTGGCAGGCATCGCAGTTCGACCCCGTGGCGGGGCTGAGGTACGAATGATACGATTGACCTCGGGCCGGTTGAACGAATGGAACTGATAACGATCAAAAACCTCTTCAAGACCTACGGCGGCCCGAAAAAAGGGGTCGAGGTGCTGAAGGGCGTTGACCTTAAGATAGAAAAAGGCGAGACCGTCTCGATAGTCGGGGCCTCGGGGGTCGGCAAATCGACCCTTCTTAACATCATGGGGGCCCTCGAC
>DAIDBB010000439.1 GCA_027310325.1 bacterium
GATACGAACCAGGGCACTTCCACCGTCACCTCGCTCACACGCCCCGGCTCAAGCGGGCGGGCGGGCTCTTTGCGCTTGTAACTCACTTCCGGGTACAAGTAGCTCATTATCCCCGCGATTATAAGAAAAATGCCGAAAACCCTGAAGAAATAATCGTTACGTCTTCTCGGCACTTGGGACCCCTCGATATTGCGCGACTGGTTAATTTATAGAACAAAAAATATATCCTGTCAACATCCATCCTTGTAAATAAGCGGAAACTGTGGTAGTTTTGAACCATAAAACTCACGAAAGAGCAGGTCGAGAAGCTCTCCGCCTTCATACTTAAGAGGCTCGAAGAGAAAGACCTCGTCGTCCTCAAGACGACCCACGAGAGGCTTCTTGAGAGGATAAACGAAATCATACTCGAGAACCTCCGGCAGGAGGACGACCTGGACAGGGAGGTCGAGGAGATACTGAAGGCCCATTCCGGGGCCGTTGACTCGAACAGGGTCGACTACAGGAAGATGTTCAACATGGTAAAGGGAAAACTGGCAAGGGAAAGGGGGATAGTGCTTTGAGACTCTCGGAAGACAGGATCTCGCACCTGGCCCATCTCGTGTCCGACGGCGTATGGAAGGACGACCTGGTTGATTTCAATGACGACGACAAGGTCCTCCTCGAGATAAAACGCGCGGTGACGGAGTACCTGAAGGTCGAGGACGAGGCCGATACCGCCGCCAGGGACAAGATCCGCTCCCTTTCGAGGGACGTCCCCGAGGGAAGCCGCGAGTGGGACATCCTTTACAGGAAGTACTTCGAAGAGGAGATATCAAAAAAAGGATTCCTCTCCGGCGAACATAAAGCGAAAAAATGACCCGCAGGCCGGCGGACGCAACGGGCATTTTTAAGGCCCCCCGGGCCGGCAAGCCCTGAACCCCTTCACTAAATAACCCCTTGAAAGACCTTTTCCGGAGCTTGCATAGATGGACCTCTTCCTCCTTCTGCCGCCGGTCTTCGGCGCGATAATCGGATGGTCGGCGAACTACCTCGCCATAAAACTCCTCTTTAAGCCCCACCTGCCGGTCGATGTCCTGGGCATGAGGCTCCAGGGCTTCATACCGAAGAGGCGAAAAGACATATCGCGCACGCTTGCGCGGGCCGTGGAAAACGAGCTCCTCTCGACCGAAGACCTCGCGCTTGCGCTTAATAATATCGACTGGAAAGAGGAGATCGAAAAGACGATAGAAGAGGTCGTCGAGCACAGGCTCTCGGCGCCGAAACTTAAAAAGTTCCCGGTTATCGGCGTCATCTCGGAGAACCTCAAGTACCATATAAAATACCTTTTGACCAAAGAGGTGCTCCGCGGCATAGACAAAAAAAAGGGGGCGCTCGCGGCCAAGTTCAGGGAAAATATCGATATAAAGGAACTCCTGGTATCGAAGATCGACAGGCTCGACCTCGTCAAGTTCGAGGGCGGGCTCACGGATTTCATGGCTTCCGAATTAAAGCACCTCGGGCTTTTCGGGGCGGCCGTGGGCTTGACGCTCGGCCGTATACAGAGCGGCGTCATCTATCTCCTGAGGTAGCGTTGAAAAAAGTGCTCACGATAGCCGGGTTCGACCCCTCGGGATGGGCGGGGGTGCAGGCCGACGTGCGGACGTTCGAGGCCTTCTCGTCCATGGGGCTTTCGGTCATAACGTCCCTTACGGCGCAAAACCGTAAGGTCGTCAAGGCCGTCCAGGCTATCCCGCCGGCATTCGTCAAAAAGGAGATAACCGCGGTCCTTTCCGAGTTCGACCCGGACGCCGTAAAGATCGGCATGCTCGGAAGCTTCGGGAACGTCACGATGTTGACCCGCTTCATAAGGGAAAGAAACCTCAAGAACATAGTGCTCGACCCGGTCATACGCTCCTCAAGCGGACATCCGCTCCTCGAAAAAAAAGGGGTAACGGCTCTCAGGGAGATGCTGCCGCTCGCGACCGTGGTGACGCCAAACGTGCCCGAGGCGTCGATAATCTCGGGGGCCGTGATAAAAAAGATAAAGGACGTCGAGGACGCCGCTGAAATGATATTCGCGCTCGGCCCGGCTAACGTCCTTATAAAGGGCGGGCACCTTAACGGCGACCCGGTGGACGTGCTCTATAATGGAACGGGTTTCGAGTACTACGAGGGGAAAAGGATAAGGGCCGGCCGTGAAATACTCCACGGCACCGGATGCGTCCTTTCCTCCGCGATAGCCGCCGGATTGGCCCGGGAGAGGCCCGTCGGGAAGGCGGTAGCCGACGCCAGGGCTTACCTGATAAAGACCATCTTAAGAAGGCTTAAAGAGGACTAAACAAAAAAAGGCGGGGGTCTCAAGACCCCCGCCTTTTCCATCCGGCATGATTATAACTTCGTTACTTTGACCGCCTTGGGGCCCTTCGGGCCTTGTTCCACTTCAAAGTTGACCCTGTCGCCTTCTTTGAGGGTCTTGAAGCCTTCGCCCTTTATCTCGGCGTAGTGGACGAAAACGTCTCCGCCGTCGTCTTTGGTTATAAAACCATAGCCCTTGGATTCGTTAAACCACTTTACTGTTCCTGTCGCCATGACGATATACCTCCTTCCTGAGATTTGAAGCTTGCGGAGGGCACGTCATAAAAAAACCGCAAAGTAAAGCCTTTGCGGTTTAAAATAACAACAAGCACTCCTACTTCTTTTTTATTATCCCATAAAGCGCCAAGCCCGGTCAAGCCATTTTTAAAAAAAAAAGGGATCAGTGAAAAACCCCTCCCGGGACCATTACGGCGCCGGCCAGTATCACCGCGGCGACGAAAAAAGCGACGCTCAAGAATATCACGTACTCGAAGTTATCGTATTTTTTCATGGCGTCTCCTTCGTATATTATTTACGCTCATGATAACCGGCGAAAAATTAAAAGAACATTAAAAATCCGGGGTATAACCCGTGTCGCCGGGATACCGCTCAGAACCTCGAACTGAACGCGAGGGTTATCCCGTAGTCCGGGTTTGACGCGGTCTCGACCGTAGCGCCGAGAAAGACCGAGTCTTTTTTAGTTGCGCGGTAATTAAGCCCCATGGTCACGTCCCTGAAGCTCCTGGCGCCGGCCAGAAGCGGCGTGCTCTGCTCATAGCTTATGACCCCGGCAAGCCTCGCGGTAAACTTCCTGAAAAGGCCGGCGTAGAATGAAAACACGTCCTTTAGTTTTGCCTCCGGGATCCTTCCGACGAAAGTATAATCAGCCCCGGCCGAGACCACCCAGCTCTCTGCCAGGCCCTTATCAAGCCGAAACCCTATGCCCTCGTCGAATTTTCCCGTGCCAAGCCCCCTGCTCTTCGGGGCTGAAGGCGCCTTGACGTTGCCTGTTAACGTCAGGCTTATCGGCCAGCTCTTTTCCTCGTCGAGAAGATAAAGGTTCCCTTCAAGGACCGCGTCCCCGAAGCCGTTATCGGAGCCCCGGAGATTCGTCCTTGCGCCGGTCCGGAAGGCCCAGCCGTTAACGACCGATACGGCGGTGTTGCCGTTACGGAACATGTAGGGGAGCGTGACCGAAAGGTCGAACCTCTCGAAAGAGCGCTTGAGCGTAAGGGGTAGAATAAACAGGTCCGAGTGGAGGCCTTTCTTATCGGAGAGCCTTTCGAACGAGACGGAGCTTGAATCCTCCCAGTTAAGCGGGCCTTCCGCAACGGCGAGCGCGGGGACAAAAAGAAGAAACGCTGGAAGGAGCGCGAGCCATTTTTTAGTTTTTCCGGCCATGACGGTCCCGTGAGTTTTACGGGAAATCATCGCAGAAAAGCCGGGTGAAATCAACTTCTTTCCGGCGCGCCCGATGCGCGGCATTTATCGAGGAGTTTACCCGTGATATCCCTGAGAGGAAGGACCTCGTTCGCGGCCCCGAGCCTTATCGCCTCTTTCGGCATGCCGAATACGACGCACGATTCCTCGTCCTGCGCTATCGTATACGCCCCGGCCTGCTTCATCTCGAGCAGACCGCTAGCGCCGTCGGCCCCCATGCCCGTAAGTATAGCCGCC
>DAIDBB010000451.1 GCA_027310325.1 bacterium
GCCACAATCCTGGAAAAACTTAACCAGAAAACCTCCGGGCTCGAAAGCAGGATAAAACAGTCCGAAGCGGCCCTGGCCCAGGCCGAGGCGGCGCGCTACATGGCGGAGGAACTGGCCGCTAAAAATAGAGACCTCGAAGAAAAGCTTAAAAACGTGCAGACCGCCAAGAACGAGGCCGGCCCTGGCGCCAACGCGGAGCCGGGCTCGACGCTGATCGAGGGGCTCAAGGCCGAGAGGGAAAAAACGTCGGCAAGGCTCGTTCAGGAAGCGGAGATGAGGAAGGGTCTCGAGGCCAAACTGAGGGAAGCCGAGGCCCAGAAGACTTCCGGCGAAGAGACCATAAAAAAACTCCAGGCGGCGAAAGAGGACGCCGAGACCAGGCTCGCCAGGCAGGCGGCGTCCATAAAGGAGCTTAAGGACGAGCTCAAGGCGGCAGCCGGGAAAATCCCGGCGGGCGACGAGATGAAGAACGTCGTACTCGCAAAAGAGCGGACCGAGGCACGGCTTGCCGAGGAGGAGAAGGCGAGACGGATCCTTGAGGCGAGGCTGAGCGAGGCTGAAAACAGTAGGGCCCTGAGCGACGAGGCCGCCAAAAAGGCCGAGTCGAAACTCTCCCTGGCCGAACAGTCAAATGCGGCCCAAACGAGCTTCATCGAGAGATTGGAAGCCCAGGTCGCAATGCTTGAAAGCGCGGCCCGTATTGAAAATGAAGGCGCAAGGCCTTCGACCATCACGGAAAAGGAAGATATAGTAGGGAGGAGGGCCGAACGGCTGAATACTCTTGCGGGCGATCCCTTCAAGGAAAAGAAAAATGACAAGGTGGCCAGCCTGGACGCGAAGGACGCCGAATCTGCCAGCAAGTTCAATGAGGCCGCCCGCGAAGAGCTTTCGGACCACGGGAAAAAGGCCTATGATATCTACGTTGTCAAGAACGGCGACAACCTCTGGAAGATAGCGAGCAGGAAGGACGTGTACAACGACGGGAGACTGTGGCCCATTATCTTCATGGATAACGCATTAAGGCTTATGCTGCAGGGCCCGAATGCCGTCGAACCGAACATGACGCTTGTAATCCGTAGAGACATCCCCAAGGAAGAGATCGACGAAGCCCTCTTAAGGTCCTATTTATATGAGCCGGCCGGCAGAATAAAAAAGCCGAAGAGCTCGTCGAATTGATCTCTTTTTACAGGGACGCATCGGCAATATTGAAGGACCTCCGTCATAAATGACGGAGGTCCTCTTATAGTGAGGAATGGTCGTTCGTATCGCCCGCCTTCTTGACCCGCCCTTAAAAGGGCGGAGCGCCGGGCCCCCGTTCGAAAAATCTTTCTGCCGATAAACTTCCGGCCAAATCCCCCGGGGCCTGGCAGGCTGATAATGAAAAGCGCAAAAAAAGAACAAAACCCGGCCCCTCAGGAGTTCAACGGGAGGCTCCCATTTACCTTAAAGGACAAAGGGCTGCTGCAGAAGGTCTTTGTCCACAGGTCGTACCTCAATGAAAAGGACGGCGGCTCCCTCGAATCGAACGAAAGGCTCGAGTTCCTCGGGGACGCCGTGCTTTCCAATTGTATAAGCCACGTGCTATTTGAAAAGTTCCCCGAGATCGACGAAGGGGAGCTTACGAGGCTCAGGGCAAAACTTGTAAATAAGAGGACCCTCGCGGAACTGGCCAGAGGCCTTTCCATCAATGAGTTCCTTCTCCTCGGAAAAGGAGAGAGACGCACGGGCGGAAGGGAAAATCCCACCATACTCGCCGGGGCCTTCGAGGCCCTTCTGGCCGCGATATACATCGACTGCGGCTTCAAAAAGACCTTCGAGTACGTAGAGTCCCTCTTCTCGCCGCTCATAGGCGATACGCTGTCCGAACCCGGGCATTTCGACTATAAGC
>DAIDBB010000457.1 GCA_027310325.1 bacterium
CATACCGGAAGTGGCGGCCTTGCCGACAGAAGGGTTCCGCATTATCACGTGGAAGATGAAAAGAAGAAGGGAGAGGCCGTACAAGGAGACTACTATCCAGAACAAGCGCATTTCCACCGAAAGGAGATACGAGTTTCTGGAAAGGATCATATCGTAGTTAGACATAAAGTTAAATTTAACATACTCCTATTTGATTTGACAAGCGGCTTCTTTGAGGTTAATATTTACGTACTGCATGTGGAAAAGGGATTCTGCATGCGAATTTTTTTAGGTAAAGGACGGGGATCGCGGTCACTCCGACAGGCTAAAGAATGCGTAAACTTAGATGCCATAGTTGCGGAAAGGAGCTTCCAAAGGGCTCTCTCAAGTACGTCATCGAGATAAGGAGTTTCGCGGACTTCGATGGGTATCTGGAGGAATACGAGGGGGACATCGAGGAAGGATTGAACGAGCTTCTGGACGCGGTTGAAAGCCTCGACGTGAAGACCCTTGAAGAGGACGTCTCAAAGGAGCTGATATTCATACTTTGCAAGATTTGCAGGGACAGGTTCATAAGCGACCCTTTCCAGACCGGAAGGACCGCTTTTGAAGGGGAGGATGTCAAAGGAACCATTCACTGAACCTAATTCTTACCAGCGGAACCCTGTGCTTTCCACGATACGCTCGGCAATAAAGTAAAAAGCAGCCCTCTTACACTCACGACTATGCGCTACGCCGTCATTTCAGATATACACTCCAACCTAGAATCACTCACGGCTTTTTTCGACAAGATCGGCACGCTCGATGTCGACAAGATCATATGCCTCGGCGACATAGTCGGCTACAACGCCAATCCGAACGAGTGTATAGACCTGATTAAGGGAAAAGGGGTCATGTGCATAATGGGCAACCATGACTCGAGGGCGGCAGGGCTTGAAGAGCCTACGGATTTCAACCTTCTGGCTGCAAACGCCGTATACTGGACGAGAAAGGTCCTTACCGAGGAGAACCGGGAATTTTTGAAAAACCTGCCCCGCACCCTGCTCGTTGACAATAAGTTCCTCGCGATACACGGATGGGTAAATGATACGGACCAGTATATACTTGGAGCTAAGGACGCGTTGACGAACTTCAAGCTCCTGAAAGAGCATGCCAGGACTAACCTCTGCTTCTTCGGCCACACGCATGTGGCCATCTCGTATCTTGAAGTCAAGGGTTCGGTGGTATTAAACCTGGACAGCAGCATAAAACTGTCGAAAGGGATAAACTACCTCGTAAACCCCGGCGGCCTCGGGCAACCCAGGGACAGGGACCCTCGGGCCCCGTTCTTAATCTATGATTCGAAAAAATCCGAGATCACTTTTTACAGGGTCCAGTACGATATACTTAGCACCGCGGAAAAGATACTGGCGGCCGGGCTTCCGGAAAGGGTGGCCGAGCGACTCAAGCTCGGATGGTAGGGGGCTAGCCTCCGATGAGGCTCATGGTGCGGCTGCAGTTCTTGAAGACGTTATCGTTTATGTGATGCTTCATCGGCTTGGCCATCACGGCCTTAAAGAGAAGGTCCTCTATCACTTTGTCCGGAGACCCGTCCCGCAAGGCCTTCCTTATATCGACCTCGTCGTCCGAAAAAAGGCACATCCTGATCTTGCCGTCCGAAGTCAGCCTCAAGCGGTTGCATGAACCGCAGAAGTGTTCAGAGATAGGGCTTATGAAGCCGACCTCCCCCGGAGCGCCCCTGAACCTGAACCGTCTTGCCGGTCCTGCGCCGTCCGACGTGTCAGTAACCGGCTCCAGGGGCTCAACGCGCTCTATCATCTCTTTAAGCTCCCTTGCCGGGATGCACTTGTCCTTCTGCCATCCCTCGGTCGTGTTAAAGGGCATATATTCGATGAAACGGACGTGATAGGGTTTCGTCTTGGACATCATCGCGAAATCGATTATCTCGTCGTCGTTGAAACCTTTTATGACGACCATGTTGATCTTTACAGGAGTTAGCCCTACCTTATCAGCCTCTTCAAGCCCTGCAAGGACCTGCTCGAGGTTGTCACCCCGCGTTATCTTCAAAAAGCGCTCCTTTTTAAGGGAATCGAGGCTTACGTTGACCCTGTTAAGCCCGGCCTCCTTGAGCCCGGGGGCGAACTCCTTAAGAAGCACTCCGTTAGTCGTAAGGCTTAAGTCCTTAAGCCCCTCAAGGGACGAAAGGGCAGCGAGGAATTCGACTATGCCTTTTCGCACAAGAGGCTCTCCGCCGGTAACGCGTAATTTCGTCACCCCGTGGGATACCGCTATGCGGGCGACCCTTAAAAGCTCTTCGTAGCGGAGGATATCTGCCGATTGGGCGAGTTCTATGCCTTCGGGCGGCATGCAGTAGACGCAGCGAAGGTTGCACCGGTCGGTAATAGAGATGCGGATATAATCAATCTTACGTTCGTATGAATCGACGAGCCCGTTCATGGGTTTCCCTCAATCCATAGGTTCCGGTTCGGTTTTTTTTGACCTTGGTTTCGAGTCGCTGTCTATCATAAAGAAGTTCGTTGAACGCGCTTTTTCCTTCGCGGTCGATCTCTCAGTAGGGGCGGTGCCTGCCTTGAAGACCTCGAATAAAGGTTCTTCGGTCGTCGGTCCCGCCAGAAATCCTGTATCGGGGTCGATCTTCGCGAACTCAACGCCTTCGGGGACCTGGAAATTCCTTACCTGGGTACCGGCTGTCGCCCCTTTCATGAACTTAAGCCATACGGGAAGCGCAGCCATCGCTCCGGTCTCGCCCCTGCCGAGTTGCTTTTGTTCATCATACCCCACCCATGCGCCGGCCGCAAGGCCCGGCACATATCCGATGAACCATGCGTCATTCATGTCATTCGTCGTGCCCGTCTTCCCGGCGGCCGGCCTCCCGAGGGCCTTAGCCCTAGTGCCTGTGCCTTTTTCAATTACGCTTTGCAGAAGGCTCGTCATGACGTAGGCGGTAGCCGGGTTCAATACCGGGGTTATTGAAGGGGAGTTCTGCTCAAGGACATTGCCTTCCTTGTCGACTATCTTCGTTATGTAGAGCGGCTGGGGCCTGTTGCCCATGTTATCAAAGGTGGAATAGGCCGTCGTGAGCTCCATAAGGGACACGGCGGACGAGCCAAGCCCGAGCGAGAGATCCCTCGTAAGAGAGGAAGTGATCCCCAGGGCCTTCGCGTAAGATATGGCGTAATCGACCCCGATATCCTTGAGTATCTTTACCGTGACGACGTTCCTGGACCTGGCGAGCGCCATCCTTACCGTGGTCGGGCCCAGGAACTGCTCGTCATAATTCTTTGGCCTCCAGGTCCCCTCGTTAAGGACTTCGTTAAATACGAGAGGTGAGTCCATCACAATGGTGGCTGGCGTATAGTTTTTATCGATTGCGGCGGTGTAGATTATGGATTTAAAGGAGGAACCCGGTTGCCGCAGAGACTGTGTGGCCCTGTTGAACTGGGTCTTAGAGAAATCGGAGCCTCCGACCATCGCTCGCACATAGCCTGTTTCAGGCTCCATGGCGAAGATGGCGGCCTGAGCCAACGGCGGCTGCTCGAGCCTTAAAGGCAGAGGTCCAGGTCCGCTATACGAATGGTCCTTGACCATTACCTCTATCACATCACCTGCATGGAAGAGATTCTTAAGCTCCGCGTACTTTCCTCCGTCAGGCTCGTTCGACGTGTTATAGAGTTTTGCCCAGGCCAGGTCGGACGAGGAAATAACGCCGTGGCGGCTGCCGATATCGACGTTCAGGGCCATGTCCTTGAAGTTTATCGACGTTATGACCCCCTGGTAAGGGGTGTCTTCCTCAAGATGTTTGGGGATCTTCTTGTCCTCTTCCGAAAGGAAAGATTCTATGTCCGCCCTGGATTTAAGTGAGGCCAGAGGACCTCTGTAGCCCCTCCGCTTGTCGTATTCCCTTAATCCGTCGCGTACGGCGGCGTTGGCGGCCTTCTGCATCTCCACGTCAAGTGTCGTATATATCTTCAGGCCACCCTTGTACAGGATATCGTCGCCGTATTTATCCTCGATATATCTTCTTACATTCTCGGTAAAATAAGGGCCTACCCAGAGGGAATCGGCCTTCTTCGGCTTGAGCCTCAACGTTTCCTTGACTGCCCTCTGGGCCGCGTCGGGCGTTATGAACTTCTCCTCGAGCATCCTGCCGATTATAAACTCCTGGCGCTTTTTCGAAAGTTCGAGGTTCGAATACGGGGAGTATTTGCTGGGCGCCTTTGGAAGTCCGGCAAGGAGGGCGGATTCGGCGATATCGAGCTCGTTGACGTCTTTTCCGAAATACGTTTCGGCGGCCGTCTGCACGCCGTAAGCGCCGTTGCCGAAGTATATCTGGTTCAGATAGAGGTTAAGGATCTCCTCTTTATCAAGGTTTTTTTCGATCCTGAAGGCCATAATGGCCTCGCGGATCTTTCTTGAG
>DAIDBB010000468.1 GCA_027310325.1 bacterium
GGGTCGCATCCCAGGTCATCAGCGCACAGGTCTTTGAGCATATACCAGGGGACAGGGAACAGCAGAAATTTGTAAGCGAAGTCCAAAGGGTCCTGAAAAAAAATGGGCAGGCTGTATTGACGGTTTATAATTATAGTATTGAAAAACGGCTGAAATTTGGTTTTCAAAAAACAGGATTGCATGCCGATGAAATCTATTATGATTGCTTTACGCGCAAGCAATTATTGAGGCACTTCCAAAAGCACTTTGAAATTCTTGAACTGCGCGGGATCAATTGTTTTCTGCCGAAATTGTCAAGACTGAAAAGCCTCCCCATCCGCGGCTTGATCGAATCAACGCTGTCGAGGACTTTTTTAAACGCTTTTCTTGGCCAGCTATGGCTGCTATCCCTTAAAAAAACTTCAATTGTCGAATCCTCTAACTATATTTAATTATAACGAAATGAATGAAATGAAAAGAAACGAAGGATGGATCTCACTTTTAAAGAGAGCCGCGAAGAAGGCGTACTCGCTGGTCTTCCGGACCAATAACGCGGTCTGGTACAGGCTGGACCTTGAGAGCGCCCCGGCGCCCCGTGAGACCGGGGACGTCAAGGTGGTCTTTTCTTCGGGCGGCGAGATAATCAGGTGGATACGGGAAAAGAGCGCCGAGTACCCGTGGATATACATCGAAAACGAGCTCGATACGGCCGTAAGGGAGAACCACATATTCCCTTGCGCGACCGTCGGGGGCGTGATAGCCGGGTACGTGAAGATAGGTTTCGGGAGGGTCTACGTCAATGACTTCAACCGCGAGATATCGATACCTCCGAAGGACGCGATGATCTACGATACGTTCGTGCTCCCAGAATACAGGGGCAGGCACGTAGCGTTGACGCTCGTAAATGGGGCCTCGGATTATTTGAGGTCCCGCGGCTACGAGAGGCTCTGGTGCCACATCCCGGAATGGAACGTCGCGTCCTCGACCCTTTACCGGAGGGCGGGCTTCAGGGAGATAAAGCGCATAAGGTTCGTAAAGCTTATGAGCTTCGGGTTCTTCAACCTTGACCCCGAAAAGATGCTGCATTTCTCATCATAACGTACGGAAAAGCCGGACATGCCGCTTTTAATTCCGCGAAAGGCCGCTATACTTGATAATTATGCCGCTGGGCAAGGAACATAAAAGAGGTCAATAAATGACAGGAAAGACGGAAAATAAAACCCCGAAGGTCCTCCTCGTCGGGCTCGACGGCATACCGTGCACCCTTATCGGGGATTACATGGAAAAGGGGCTCCTGCCCGAGTTTAAAAAGATACTCGGGGACGGCTTTGCCCTCCACCAGATGGACGCCTCGGTCCCGGACGTTTCCTCGACGTCATGGACGTCTTTCATGACCGGGGTAAACCCCGCCGAGCACGGCATATACGGCTTTACGGACCTTAAGCCCGGGAGCCTCAATATATTCGTGCCCAATTCGAGGAACGTCGCGGCCCCGGCGATATGGGACATCATCGGCAAGACCGCCAACGGGAGGACCTCGACCCTCCATCGGGATTACAGTGGGGCCTTTAAGAGGCCGCTCCGCTCGATAGTCCTCAATATACCGCAGACGTTCCCGGCTCTCGAGCTTAACGGGATACTCACCGCAGGGTTCGTCTGCCCGGACCTCCGCAAGGGGACATACCCCGAAAAGGCGTACGATTACCTTAACTCGATAGGCTACCTATCGGACGTCGATTCGGCAAAGGCCGCCGAAAGGAAGGACGAGTTCTTCAGCGAAATTTTCCTTGCCCTCGAAAAGAGGATGCATGCCTACGAGCACTTCTTAAGGAACGAGGAGTGGGACTTCTTCGCCGGCGTCATTACCGAGACCGATAGATTGCACCATTTTTTCTTCGACGCGGCTTACGACGCCAAACACGCCGACCACGAGGTCTTTTTAAGGTTCTATGGTGAGCTTGACAGGGTCGTGGCCAGGCTATATGAGCTTTTCATGGACATGACAGACGGAAGAGGCCTTTTCCTTACGATGTCCGACCACGGCTTCACTACCTTGAAGGAAGAGGTCTACGTGAACGCCTGGCTCAAGAAAGAGGGTCTCCTTAACCTTGACGGCCGGAAGGAATACTTCGAGCAGATAGATGCCGGCACGAAGGCGTTCGCCATGGACCCGGCGCGGATATACATAAACATCGAAGGCAGATATCCGGGCGGGAGTGTGGCAAACGGCGAAAAGGAGGGCGTGGTAAACGAGATAAAAGAGAGGCTTATGAAACTGACGAACGGCGAGGGCCGTCCGGTCATAAGGGAGGTACGCGAGAACCGCGAGCTCTACAGCGGCCCGCTCGCTGGAAAAGGCCCGGACCTCGTCTGCCTCGCCCATGACGGGTTCGACCTCAAGGCCAATCTCAAAAAGGATGAGGTCTTCGGCAAGGGGCACTTTAACGGCATGCACACTTCCTACGACGCGCACTGCATACTGCCGAAAGGCGTTGAAATAACAAAGAGGCTTCACATAGAGAACCTGGCTGGAATAATACTCGAGCATCTCAAAAACGGGACAGCGGCATAAGGAGGAGCGGACATGGACCATCTGTCGGAACTGGAAAACAAGAGCATATTCATAATAAGGGAGGCGTACTACAGGTTCAAGGACATAGCGGTCCTCTGGTCGATCGGCAAGGACTCGACGACGCTTCTCTGGCTCTGCCGCAAGGCCTTCTTCGGGAAGATCCCCTTCCCGGTCATACATATAGACACCAGCTACAAGTTCCCGGAGATATACGCCTTCCGGGACGAATACGCCAAGAAATGGAATCTAGACCTCATAGTGGGGAAGAACGAGGAAGAGATAAAAAAAGGCATGGGGCCGACGAAAGGCGCGAAGCTCGACTGCTGCAACGAATTGAAGACGAACGCGCTCAAGGCAACGATCGCAAGGCACGGCTTCAAGGCGCTCCTTCTCGGAATAAGAAGGGACGAGCACGGCATAAGGGCCAAGGAAAGGGTCTTTTCGCCCAGGGACGAGAACTTCAAGTGGAACTACGAGGACCAGCCCGCGGAGCTCTGGGACCAGTACAAGTCGACTGCCGAGGAGGACAACCATTTCCGTATACATCCGATACTCCACATGACGGAGCTCGATATCTGGAAATACGTCCAGAGGGAGAACATCCCGATGACGGAGCTATACTTCAGCAAGAACGGCAAGAGGTACAGGAGCATCGGGTGCAAGCCCTGCTGCAGCCCCGTGGAGTCCGAGGCCGCGACCGTCTCTGACGTCATCCACGAGCTCGAGACGAGCCATACCTCCGAACGGGCCGGCCGCGCCCAGGACAAGGAAGACGCGTACACGATGCAGAAACTCCGTTCACTCGGATACATGTAAGGAGGAGGGGCCCGAAATGGAAGAGAAGACGCTCCATATAGTAATAGTAGGACATATCGACCACGGAAAGAGCACGCTTGTAGGGAGGCTCTTCTACGACACCGGGTGCCTGCCGCCCGACAAGGTCGAGGAATTGAAGAGGATATCAGCCGAGATGGGCAAGGAGCTCGAGTTCGCCTACATGATGGACCATCTCGAGGAGGAGAGGCAGAAGGGCATTACGATAGACATAGCGCACACGTTCTTCGCTACCCCCAAGAGAAGGTACGTCATAATCGACGCCCCGGGCCACAAGGAGTTTTTAAAGAACATGATAACCGGCTCCTCCCAGGCCCAGGCCGCGCTTTTGCTCGTCGACATAAGTCAGGGCATAAAGGAGCAGACCAGAAGGCATTGCTACATACTGGGACTCCTCGGCATAAAGCAGGTCGCGGTGCTCGTAAATAAGATGGACATGGTCGATTACTCGGAAGCTAGCTATAAAGCCATAAGGGCCGAGATAGGGTCCGTCCTCGGCAAGCTGAATATAAAACCGGCCTACATAATACCCATAGCGGCCCGGCTCGGCGATAACATCGCCGGAAAGTCCGATAAGCTCCCGTGGTTTAAAGGCCCGACGGTTCTCGAGGCCCTCGACAGCTTCAGTACGAACGAGGCGCAAACCACTCGCCTGCGGTTCCCGGTCCAGGACGTCTATGACGTGGACGGGGAAAAGACCGCGGTCGGGAGGGTCGAATCCGGGGTCGTAAGGAAGGCCCAGGACGTATATATACTGCCGGACGGGACGAAGGGCAGGATAACGGCGATAAAACAGTTCATGAGGGACGATATCGGCTCGGCGACGGTCGGGGAGTGCATTGGCGTGACCTCCGGGAGCGCGCTTAAGAGGGGCCAGATAGTCGTGGACGAGGTCAGCTCCACCATAACGGACACGATCCGCGCGAACATCTTCTGGCTCATAGACAAGGACTACAAGATCGGGATCCCCCTTACCTGGAAGTGCGCCACACAGGAGGCGAAGGGCAAGATCGAGAAGATCCATAAGAGGTTCGACCCGGCCTCGATCGAGGTCGTTGAGGAGGGCGCGAAGGAGATAAGGCCCGCCGAGATAGCCGAGGTCGAGATAAAGCTCGATAGAAAGGTCGTCATCGACAGGTTTAGCGATATCCCCGAGATGGGGCGCTTCGTCCTCGAGCATATGGGACACCCCGTGGCCGGAGGGATAATAATCTAGCAGGATGCGGAAAAACTCTTTGAGAGAACCTTTTTGTAAAAAGTTTCTCTCAAACTCTCTCCAAAAATTTTCAGTTCTTCCTGATAAAACCCCCAAAAAAATAGGGGGTTTTATCAGGAACTAAAAGTCTTTGAAGGGGGTCTGGGGGAAGCCTTTCTACAGTTCGGCAGCTCGCCGGCTCACGAAGTGATAAGGCGAGCTATAAAAATGTTAATTCCTTGCCGATTGAAGCCGTCGAAGACGGATTCAACAAGTTTCCCCCAAAAAGGGTTTTTCAGCAATCTGCTAGAAAGCCGCATCCCCGCCCCATGCAGACCCGGCGCGGAAAGAACGACAGATGTTTATAAAGACCCTGAATACGGATAACGCATTCCTGGCCCTCAGGAAGGATTGGAACGACCTCCTTC
>DAIDBB010000469.1 GCA_027310325.1 bacterium
CTAGGGAGGTACGGCGAGGCGCTTAAGGACTTTAACGAGGCGATAAGGATAGACCCGGCGTTCATGCTTGGGTATAACGACCGCGGGGTCACGAGGATGCGGCTTAAGGCCTACAAGGACGCCGTAAAGGACTTCGATGCCGCGCTCTCCCTCGACCCGCGGAACCCGGACATCTACCAGAACAGGGGCATCTCGTACTTTCACCTGAAAGAATACGGCCTGGCCGTAGCCGACCTCGAAAGGGCCGCCGCGATAAGCCCCGAAAACGGCGTCTACTGGTACCACCTCGGCAGGGCCTGCGCCGCGTGGGGCGACGTCCCCTGCGCTAAGGAGAGCTTCAAAAAGGCGCTCGGCCTCGGGGTAGAGGAGGCCGGGGAGGAGCTTAGAAAGGCGGCAGGTCAGGGGACCGCTTCCTGAAAGTCGGCGTCCCGTCGTTCCTTTCGGGATAATCGCATATTCCGGGCGATAACCGATAAAGGCGGCTCCCAGGGCATAAAAAAATCCAGGGCGATATCGACTTTACTCGCCCTGGATCCTTCCGCTAACGACAAACCGCGCCAGAAGCTACAACTTAAGCATCGTCTCGGTCCATTTCTTCGTGGGCCTTCCCTCATGGGCGATAACGCCGTCCACGACTATGGTCGGAACGGTCCTGATCCCGTATTCCTTCGCCTCCGGACAGCATTCCTCTCCCGTACATCTCCTTTCCACGACCTTACAGCCGCAATCCATAACGGCGTCTTTAACGAGCTTAAGGGCGTCGTTGCAAAGCGGGCAACCCGCCGTAAAAACTTCTATGTTCCTTTTCATACCGATTCCTCCTTTCCTACTATAATCTTACACCCTGTACCATGGTGTAAGGTCAAGGCTTTTTTTGCATTTTTTTAAACGACCAACTGAATAACGTCTTAAGGTTTATTTACAGCATACCTCTTCCTCAAAATCCTTGCCCTGCCGCAACTCCCGATACGCCTGCAGCGCCTTCATGGCCCATTGCTCGGCGGGGCATCCGCCTTCGGTCATGGCGACGTTCAGGAATTCGACCAGTTCCTTCTCTGTCACGTTCGCCTGATAGGCCAACTTTGCGTATGCCCTTATGCAGGGCTCGCATTTCGTGACGACGACTATGGAAAGGGCCGCAAGGACCTTGTACCTGGCGGGCACCGCGTCGTCCTTGAAGGCCTCCTCCCTCATCCTTACGAGGCCGCCCGTGACCTTTGGGGTAAGTTTTCTGAATTCTTCGTAGAACTGAGTAGCCATACTGCCGCCTCCTTTCAGGGACTTTTTATGAAGGGCCGCCGCTATGGAGAAACGGCCCAAAAAGCTCGAAACCTCCACGGCGCTGAAAAAGGGCCGTCCCCGCGCCGTTCCTCAAGTTGTCTTGTCCTCTATCGCCCTCAGTATAGGGCATTCTTCCGTGGGCGTGCGCCTGTCGCAGGCGCCAAGGAGCTCGATCAGCACCCTTCGCACGGATTCAAGGGCCGCGATCCTCTCCTCCACCACCTTCAATCTGGAGTCCGTCCTTGCGCGCACGGCGTCGCAGGATTCGTTCGAACGGGAGGACTCCACGCGCAGGTCCAGAAGCCCCCTTATCTCTTCGAGCGTAAAGCCGAGTTCCTTTGCGCGGCGTATGAAAAGGAGCCTTTTAAGCGCCTTTTCATCGTAGAGCCTGTAGCCGGACCGCTTTCTGCCGGACGGCGCGATGAGTTTTCGCCTTTCGTAATAGCGGACGGTCTGGCGGTTTACCCCCGCCCTTTTCGAGAGTCCGCCGATCGTGTATGTCGCCTTAACGTCGTTGCCCATGATTAATTCTATACCCTGTACCATGGTATAAGG
>DAIDBB010000477.1 GCA_027310325.1 bacterium
GCTTATAATCTCCGAACGTCCATTGGAAGAGAGTTTTTACGAATCCAAGAAGGTCACCTTCTACCGCTACGAGCTCAAGGAGGACACCGGGGGCGTTCCCGGTTCCCCCCCCGGTTCCGTTTTCAACTTCACGACAAATGGACGTCAAAGAATGCCTATTGCGATGTAAACGGCGCCCTTGAAAAAGAGCTTCAATAACGCTCCTATTTTCTTCTGATATTCCCTTCCCTCCAGCCTTCGAATATCGTCATCCATTTCGATGGCGGTTCCATCTGTTCGCCTGCCTTCTTTTTCCGGTTAACGCCGTGCTTTTCAAGATATGCCTTTTATCTTTCAGGGTTATTTCCATCCTTCGTCGGTGCATATTCTTCAAGCATATCTTCAACCGTATAATCGCCATATCTTTTCAGTAATTCTTTCTGTGCTCGCTTGCCGGTCTCTATATCCGGAAAAATCGCGAAACCATCCCGGTCCCCGCCGATAGAACCCCGGCTTCTTGCAAATGGGCCATCGACAATTTTTGCAGGATTGTTGTTCCTCCGTGACCTGCTGCCTCCGCTTCTGACTTGATCGGGATATTGTATCGATGGACCAGAAACTTCAACAATTGATTCCGCATTTTGCGCGGTCGATGAAAAACTTGAAAAAGAATTTGATGTCAATGGAATGTGCTTCGGCGATTCGTTATTCACGCCATGTGCCATATCTGCCAGGGCGTTCACTGACCCTGGTCGAGGCGCCGAAAAACTGTATGGTGGAACCGCAGGCGTTTGCAGCCTATAAAAAGCGTCAGCTAAGCGGTTCACTGACATAGGTGATCGATCATCGGTTTAAGCATCGCAACGCATGCAGGGGTAAAAAGAAAATTCAGGATTATCTGGTTCATGCTTTTTTCTCCAGAGGGCCGGGGGGGGGGGGCTTGCTTGCCTTCTGTCCACGTTTGGGCTGAGTTAAACAACTTCATCGCCGATACGGTACAGGATTTCCGTTCGCGAGTCCAGGACGGATGTCCACAAATGGGCATCGCTTTTTTCTTTCTTTCTTTTTTTTATTTTTTCTTTCTTTCTTTTTCACACACACTCTTTCCTTTCCCTTCCCTTCCCAAGACGTGCTGTGCCGGAATGGTGCCGGCACAGTTCGGCATGGTGCCGGCATTGTGCTTTACGTTTTGGCGCGGTAGCGGCCTCCCCTTTTCCGCGCCTTCATACCCCGTTTTCCACAGGTGTTGAGAATGTCTCTAACCGCTTGAAAAAACATGGTTTTTTAAGGCCTAAAAAATACCCCTGTTTTATTCGACTTTTTTCTTGACAAAAAAGCACCCCAGGACTATAGTTTAGCGGCGTGGAATAAAGTGGTATAAAGTGGTATGCCACGCCCAGTCCAGTGGGATAAATCACGTCCCGGGGGAAAGATGTTCAGAGGAAGGTATGAACATTCGATAGACTCGAAAGGGCGACTTTCCGTGCCCTCGCGGTTCAGGGAGACCCTCAACGAGAGATATGACCCCCGCCTCGTGGTGACTACCTACGACAGGTTCCTCATAGCCTATCCCTTCGCCGAATGGCAGGTCTTGGAGGAGAGGGCCGCGGGCCTGCCGGCCTTCAAAAAAGACACGATGGCGTTTCTAAGGTTTTTTTATTCGAGCGCGGCCGATTGCAGTATAGACAGGCTCGGGAGGGTCCTTATCCCGCAGGCATTGAGGGACTACGCCAGGCTCGATAAGGACGTCGTGCTCGTTGGCGCATTCAAGCACATAGAGATATGGAGCAAGGCCCTCTGGGAGAAGGCCGAGGCCGAGGCCTCGCAGGAAGATATAGTGGCGACGCTCGAGCGTCTGGGGCTTTAGATGGAG
>DAIDBB010000486.1 GCA_027310325.1 bacterium
CCGGATGACTCCGCCGGTATTGATTACTCAAGGGATATAGGACTACCAGGGGAGTTCCCGTTCACGAGGGGCATATACCCGACCATGTACAGGGGCCGCCTCTGGACGATGAGGCAGTTCGCGGGATTTGGCGTTGCCGAGGACACGAACCGGAGGTTCAAGTACCTCTTGAAGCGCGGGGAAACGGGCCTATCGGTCGCGTTCGACATGCCGACCCTCATGGGCTACGACTCGGACCATCCGATGTCGGCCGGCGAGGTAGGCAGATGCGGGGTCGCGATAGATACTGCCGCTGACATGGACGCCCTTTTCGAGGGGATACCCCTCGATAAGGTAACGGTATCCATGACGATAAACGCCCCCGCGGCGGTGCTTCTCGCCATGTACGTGGCCGTAGCGATGAAAAGGGGCATATCGCTCGATAAGCTCGGCGGTACGCTCCAGAACGACATACTTAAGGAGTACATAGCTCAGAAGGAGTGGATATTCCCGCCCGCGCCGTCGCTACGGCTCATAAGGGACACGATAATATACTCGGCAAGGAAGCTGCCGAAATGGCACCCGGTAAGCATAAGCGGTTACCACATAAGGGAGGCCGGCTCAACGGCGGTCCAGGAGCTGGCGTTTACCCTCTATGACGGGCTTACATATGCCGAGGACGTCGTAAAGGCGGGGCTTGAGATAGACGAGTTCGCATGGCGGCTTTCGTTTTTCTTCAACGCCCACAACGATTTTTTCGAGGAGATAGCGAAGTACCGCGCGGCCCGGAGGGTCTGGGCCAACGTAATAAGAGATAGGTACGGCCCGAAGGACCCGAGGTCGATGATGCTCAGGTTCCACACCCAGACGGCCGGGTGCACGCTTACGGCCCAGCAGCCGCACAACAACATCGTAAGGGTCGCCATACAGGCCCTTGCCGCGGTCCTCGGCGGCGCGCAGTCGCTCCATACGGACTCGATGGACGAGACGTACGCCATACCGACCGAGCAGGCCGTAGAGATAGCGCTTCGCACGCAGCAGGTAATAGCGTTTGAGAGCGGCGCGGCCGATACCGTCGACCCGCTCGGCGGCTCCTATTACGTCGAGGCGCTGACCAAAAAGATGGAAGAGGAGACCTACGCGTACTTCAGGAAGCTCGATGACCTCGGCGGGATGGTGTCCGCCATTGAAAAAGGCTTCCCGCAAAGCGAGATAAAGGAGGCCGCATACGCGTACCAGATGGATGTTGACGGGAAAGAGCGG
>DAIDBB010000489.1 GCA_027310325.1 bacterium
GAAGGAGCACTGCTTGATACCTGACCCAGATATTCGTGTCTTTCAAGACTTCTATCAGAGCAGTTTTTATCCTTTTCCCGCGCCATTCCCCGAGGGCTTGCAGGACGGAAAGCTTCACCTCGTCGTCGGGATCGCTGAGGCCCTTAAGCAGTATGTCTTCGGTATCCGATATGACGAGGCGTGCAATCGATTTATAGACGACTTTTCTGACGTCGGGACTCTTATCAGACGCCGCTTCGCAAAGATACATAACCGCCTCCGCATCGCCGATAAGACCGAGTCCCCGCGCCCCCATCTCTCTCAGGTTTTCGTTCCTGTCGCTAAGGAGTTCGCAGAACCCCGGTTTGACGGAATCTGACGGAATAAGTGACAGTGAATCCGTAACTGTCTCCATCACGTCCTTGTACTGTTCGGCCTTCAGCGCCTTGAACAGGTTCTCGACGGCAAGTTCTCCCGCGAGCGACGCAAGCGCCTGGGCCGCAATGGATCTTGTGTGTCCGTCGCTGCTTTGAAGCGCGTCGAACAATACAGCAACGGAATCCATGGAACCGATCTCTTTAAGGGCCGAGACAACCGCCCTTAACTCAGGCTTGGATACCGTATCGATCGATTCCTTTAGAAGCGGCACAGCCTCCTCCGACCTTATCTCTCCAAGGGCCTTCACAATTATCTTTATGTTCTTGGAGCCTGCCTTTTTAAGCTCATCCTTCAGGATCTTCGGGAGCCTGCCGTGTCCGATGATCGAGACTACCGCGCCTATCATGATCGATTCCGTATCATCCTCTATCTCGTTCAGGGAATTCGAGAAGTTGAATATTTTCGCAAGGGCCGCGTTCATCCTTAAAAAACTGAACCCCCTGATCGCGCTAAGCTGAACGGACCTGTCGCTATCTTCCAATGCCTTCGTGAAGAAATTGAAGTAGACTTCCTTGAACTCCCTTGTGGGAGTAAAGTCGGCCCCTGGCGACGTTGCCTTTTCAATTAGTTCGACTATCGCTTCAACGTTCAGGAGCCTGCCTTTTTTCAGAAGTTTTTCTATCTTTAAAAGAATAGGCACCGAATCGCTCGGAGAGGCGATCTTGCTCAAGGCCTCGACGGCGGCTTCAGCGGTCAGGCCCGTTTCCACGTTTACGATATCGAGGAGGGGCTCAAGGGCAATGGCATTGCTGAGCATTCCCAGGGCTTCTATCGCCGAGAACCTGACCCAGTCCTCCTTGTCCTTGAGGGCCTTTAGCAGAATATCAACCGACCCTTCTTCCGCCTTTATCTTTCCGAGGCAAAGTGCTACCGCGGCCCTTATGTTAGGGTTATTATGACCGGCGAGCCTCGAAAGCATTCCAAAAGCGTTTACGTCCCTTATAGTTGAAAGGATGTCAACGCCGAACTTGACGACGACGTCGTCCGGATCGCCAAGGAGCGCCTCGATGACCTTAAGTCCGTCCAGTCCGACCTGGGTAAGTATCTCGATGCCGATATTCCTTAAGGACGCATCGTCTGCCTTGATGAGCGGGGCGATGGCCCGGGCGACCTGCTCTCCGCCGATGGACGTAAGGGCGTTCAGTGCCGCTTCCTTCACGCCCGGGTCGTCATCGTTCAGGACTGTCACAAGATCATCAACAAAGTCGCAGGTTTTTGACTCTGCTATGGCCTCGCACGCGTCCCTTCTTATGTATGGGTCGGCGTCGTACAGACGGGCCTTAATGGATTTAATGTCGTTCATAATCTCCCTTAGTATCTATCGGGTCAGACATGTAATTTCTTAAATTTTTTTTTAGAAAATCGGACAAAAAGACCTGTAGGCCCCGTGCCCGGTCACGTCAATGATTATGGTCAGTTATCGAAAACGGCCATCGGATAGGAGGATTGTGTGGACGACTCTTCAATCAATGAAAGGTTTCAATGGGGATATTATATGGCAATGAGCTGTAGAAACGACAAGACGTTTTAGAGGAATACATCGCGAAGCAAGGTCGATAGGGGTATATCACAGCACCCTTTTTCCGGGCTATCCACGGCCTAGAACTTTGATGTCTCGCCCGGGCCGGGGTCTCATCTCCTCGAGCGTTCGGTGTTTTAAAAACAAGCCTGCTGACTCTCGGCGCCCGAGAATTCTACCTCTTTTCCGGTAAAATCACCGCCAATGTGTTTTTTCAACTTGGCCTTGAGCCTGAGCATTATCTGGTTGTGAAGCTGGCATACCCTGGATTCCGTGATATCGAGGACCTTGCCTATTTCTTTCAGTGTAAGCTCATCGTAATAATAGAGCGAAACGATAAGTTTTTCCTTTTCCTGCAGAGTTTCAACGGCTTCAGCCAGCCTCTTCTTAAGCTCGTTGAACTTTGCGATAACCATCGGATCTTTTCCTTCCGGGTCCTTTATGCATTCGAGTATGTCCATGCCGTCGTCATAACGGTTTAGGCCTATATCCTCCAGGTTCAGAACGTTCAGTGCGCATACCTGGCCCAATATAGTGTGGAGTTCATCGGTAGATATCTTCAGGTATTTTGCGACATCCTCGGTTTCAGCCGGCCTGCCCGTCCTGCGTTCGACCTCTTCATATGCCCTCTCCATCTGATTTGACTTGTCCCTCATAGACCGTTTCATCCAGTCCATGCCCCTCAGTTCATCCATTATGGCACCGCGGATCCTTTTGGAAGCGTATGTATTGAACTGTACGCCCTTGGAAGGGTCAAACCTGTCGATGGACTCCAGAAGGCCGATTGTCCCGGCGCTTATCAGATCATTAATGTCTATGTGCGGCGGAAGGTTCGCAGCCACCTGGTAGGCTATTATCTTGACCAGGTGCACATTTTGCTCCAAACGTGAGTCTCTTTCGGATTTGACAGGCGTGTATTTTTTTTGAGATCTGACACTCAAGTTTTCCATTTTTACGCTCCGCGTTTGTTTTTGGTTTTTAATCTGTACCCGGTCTCAGGCCTGTTCACCGTCTCCGTAAAAATCACATTCTGCCAGCCGGCTTTGTAAGATTGCAATTACTGTGCCACGATTGTAAAAAACTTAAAAAGGTCCCTTATTTCTCGCAACCATCTGAATTGCCTGATAAAAAAAAGAGATTGGCATGCGCTCTTTTGTAAAAGAGCCTAATCAGACCTTATGAAGTCAAATGGTTGAATGCCGTCATGTCAAAATTATGACTACGAAATGCTAATAAGAGGTGACCCTCAGAGGGTAGATATTTGCCTCTGGTAGGCTTGTAAAGACCGGTACAGAAGTATTTAATTGCTGGGATAGAAGGATAGCGGGTGTTTACTGATTGCCGTACTTATCAAGGTATACTTGAGCTTCTTTTACGCCTAAAGTTGAAGACTTTCTGAAATTTTCAATCGCATGAGATGAATCTCCGAGCCCGGCGTACGCCAGACCGAGATTGAAGTGGGCCATGCCGGAGCCTGGGACAAGCTCGACGGATTTTTCTAAATCTTCGACCGCCTTTTTATAATCGCCATTTTTAAGGCGCGCCACTCCCCTGTTATGATATGCGTTAGCGTTTTTCGGGTCCAACTCTATGACCCTCGTAAAATCATTGATAGCCAGCTCATGCTCTCTTAGACCCCCGTATGACGTCGCCCTGGACTCATAGGCTTCGGCGTAGCCGGGATAAAGCCTTATCGCCATATCGAAATCCTCTATCGACTTTTTCAGGTCACCGGATTTCTGATACGCTATGCCCCGGTTGAGATAAACAACGGGTATGCTTTCCGGAAATACGCTTATCGTACTGCTCCATAGGCTTACGGTATCCTTCCATACCCTTATTTGCCTTACCGTCAATACGGAAAGGGCGGCAAAGACGGCCGTTATGATTATCCCGCCGGATAGCTTTATGAATATCTTATCTCTTGTCGCTAGCCACCCTGCTCCTATTCCTGCCAGCATGAACGGACCGAGCCCCGGCAGGTAAGTATAGCGATCTGCGGCCGCCTGACCGCCTGCCTGGATGATCCCCGATACCGGCATCAGCGTTACAATGTAAAACGACCACAAGGCCGGAAAAAATTTATTTCTCTTATACATCATCATACAGAACGCCGTAATCATCAAGAAAAGCACTAAAGCGCCGGCGTATTCATAGCTCAAGAAATCTCTTACGGACGGGTGCGGATTGTAGTCATAAGGATAATAAGGAGAAAGGTTAAACGGCAGAAGCATTTTATATAGATAAAAAATAGCGGCCCTGAAAGCTATGAATACTCTTAATGATACGGGGACATTCGTAAGCGTTGATAACGCGCTCCTCTGCGCCCAGACCGTAAGAGCCGCTGAAACCGGTATCACTGCAAGGAAAGGTATCTTTTCGACTATAAGGACCTTCATCGCCGAGAGGCCCTTAGCAAAGCTTGTCCTTTCAAGGGGATAGAAATCGATTATAAGAAGAACAACAGGCAATGTAATGGCCATGGGCTTGCTAAGGACGGCCAGGATAAAGGAG
>DAIDBB010000536.1 GCA_027310325.1 bacterium
GATACATCGTCATGGCAACGGCCCAGGGCACCGTAAAGAAGACCGACCTCATGTCCTTCGCCAATATCCGATCGGGGGGGCTAATCGCCGTAAGCCTCGACGAGGGCGACGGCCTCATATCGGCAAGGCTTACCGACGGCAAGATGGACCTTTTCCTCGGCACCCACCTTGGCCAGGCGACAAGGTTCAGCGAGGACGAGGTCAGGGAGATGGGACGCCAGGCGCGCGGGGTGAGGGGGATAAAGCTCGCGAAGGGCGATAGCGTTGTATCGATGGAGACTGTCGAGGAAGGCGCTACCGTCCTTACCGTTACGGAAAGGGGCTACGGGAAAAGGACGGATTTCTCGGAATACAGGGGTCATCACAGGGGAGGGAGCGGCCTTATAAACATAAAGATCACTGAAAAGAACGGGCCCGTTGCGGGGATCGCCAAGGTAAGGGATTCGGATGAGCTCATGATATCGACCAACGCCGGCAAGATCATAAGGATAGCCATGAAGGACGTCCCTGACATAGGAAGGAACACGCAGGGAGTAAGGCTCATGGGCCTGGAGGCCGGCGAACAGATAACCGGAATAGCCCCCATAGCCGAAAAGGAAGAAGAGGGCGAAGGGGAGGAGTGAGCCCCCATTTTCAACTGACCGTCGGTATGTCCGGACTGTTGTCCGGTTAAATAAGAATAAAGAGGAAATAAATGGAGCGGCTGACTGTTCTGGGGGCTGGCAGCTGGGGGACTACTCTGGCCGAACTTCTCGCCAACAAGGGTTTTGATGTAAACCTGTGGGTGAGAAAAGAAGAATTAAGAAAGGCGATCGCCGAAAGGCGTGAAAACTCCGTATATCTTCCAGGCATAAAACTTCCTGAAAACGTACTGGCAATCTCTTCCCTTGAACAGGCCCTCAAGGGCTCCGAGATGGTGCTCTCCGCCATACCTTCCCATGGCCTTCGCGCCGTTTTGACAGACGCACGGCATTTTATCGGAAGTAACGCAGTTATAGTTAGCGCCACTAAGGGCATAGAGGAGGGGACGAACCTTACCCCCTGCAGCATAATAAAAGAGGTCCTCGGGGCAGGGAGTTATAGGGATACCGTAGTCCTGTCAGGACCTTCTTTCGCGAAGGAAGTGAGCTTGAGGCTTCCGGCGGCGGTCTGCGCCGCGTCTGCTTCCCATGATGCCGCGACGCTTGTGCAGAGCGTCTTTTCCACGGCTTATTTCCGCGTCTATACCAACTCTGACCTCATGGGAGTGGAGCTTGGCGGGGCATTGAAGAATATCATAGCCATAGCCTCGGGCATCTCCGACGGCCTGGCTCTCGGGCATAACGCAAGGGCGGCCCTAATCACGAGGGGCATAGCCGAGATTTCAAGGCTCGGGGCGGCCCTCGGGGCAAACCCCCATACATTTACGGGCCTGTCGGGCCTCGGAGACCTTGTCCTTACGTGCACGGGGCCCTTAAGCAGGAATTACTCCGTCGGGAAGGCCATCGCCGGCGGCAAAACCCTGGAGGAGATAACAGGGGCCATGAGGATGGTCGCCGAGGGCGTCAGGACGACGAAGGCGGCATGGTCTCTGGCCGGAGGCCTTGACGTCGAGATGCCAATAACCGAAGAGGTCCATAATGTCCTCTATATGGGAAAGCCGCCGAAGAAGGCGGTGATGGAACTGATGATGAGGGAGTTAAAAAGCGAGTAACCGGATAATATATTCATCTTACCTTGACCCAGCCGCCCGGTAAAAGCCAATATCAGCCCGGTTCGTCCTGGACTAATGCCATCATATGCGAGGACCATGCTCGAGAAAAGCTAGGGCATGTTGTAAATGCCCGTTATTATTCTGCTATAATACGGACTTGTGAAAATCTCCGTCGTGATCCCGTGCCTTAACGAGGGCAATAACCTTGAAAGGGCCATTTTTTCCATTGGTAGGCATGGCGTAGAGGTGATCGTCGCCGATGGAGGGAGCGCTGACGGGACCCTCGACGTAGCCTCAAGGCTCGGGGCCGTGGCAGTCGAGTCGCCGATGGGCAGGGGCGTTCAGATGGATAGCGGCGCGGCCAGGGCAACCGGGGACGTAATGTTATTCCTGCACGCCGATACGGTTTTGCCGCCAAAGTGGTTTGACGCGCTTTCAAGTGCGATGGAGGACAAAGGGACGGTAGCCGGGGCGTTCAGCCTTTCCATAGGCTCAAAGGGTTTTTTTTTCCGCCTTATGGAAGTGTTGGTAAGAATAAGGTCAAGGCGTCTGGGCCTCATATACGGCGACCAGGCGATATTCGTGAGAAAAAAGAGTTTTTTCGAGGCCGGCGGGTTTAAAAGACTCCCCTTGATGGAAGATGTCGATTGTGTTAAGAGGTTACGTAAGCTCGGCAAGGTGGTTCTGCTCGATGAGCGGGTGACCACCTCGTCAAGAAGGTGGGACGCCGGAGGGACGCTTAAAAATAGCCTGAGGAACCTGGCGCTTCTGTCCCTTTACTTTCTCGGCGTCTCACCGGAGAGGCTATACAGGTGGTATTACGGGGCGGGCGGCCGTTAGTAATCCGGGATTCTCCGGTAAGATCGATTCGTCTTTATACAAAAGCATTTAAAAGGAGGACGGTTTTCATGCCATACAAATCCATCGGAGAGATGTATGACGGACTGAAGAGGGTTTTCAGGGAAAGGGACGGGAAGATCGAGGTCCTCGATGAGAACGTGCTCCGCGGCCAGACGATCGACAGGCTTGTATATAACGCCGTCTTTAACGGCAATACCGACGTCATGGCCGAGTCGAGAACGCTCATAAAAAACCTGGCGGCATCCCTTGGGATAAGGCCCGCCTCCATCCATAACCTTTACGAGTCCATGGGGAGACGGGAGTGCGGGGGTTTTACGGTGCCGGCGGTAAACATAAGGGGGCTTACGTATGATACGGCAAGGGCGATATTCAGGTCCGCCGCGAAGAACAATTCCGGGGCCTTCATATTCGAGATAGCCAAAAGCGAGATCGGCTATACCGACCAGAGGCCTTCCGAGTACGCCGCCTGCTGCCTGGGGGCCGCCATAAATGAGGGCCACAGGGGCCCGGTATTCCTCCAGGGCGACCACTTCCAGATAAACGCCAAGAAATATGCGAAGGATAAGAACGCGGAGGTAGAGGACTTGAAGAAGCTCATAAAGGAGGCGCTCGAAGCGGACTTCCTCAATATCGATATCGACGCGTCCACCGTAGTAGACCTCGCGAAGCCGGCCGTTAAGGAGCAGCAGAGGCCGAACTTCGAGACGACCGCCGAGCTTACCGAATACATAAGGGCCAACGAGCCGGAAAACGTCACGGTCTCGGTCGGAGGGGAGATCGGCGAGGTCGGCGGGAAGAATTCCACGGAAGAGGAACTGAGGGCCTTCATGGAAGGGTACCTCGCAACGCTCGGAAAGGGCAAGAAAGGGATAAGTAAGATAAGCATCCAGACCGGGACGTCGCACGGAGGCGTCGTTCTGCCCGACGGGACCATGGCGAAGGTAAAGGTCGATTTCGATACGATAGAAAAGCTCTCCAAAGTCTCCCGTGAGGCGTACGGGCTCGCGGGGATCGTCCAGCACGGCGCCTCTACCCTGCCGGACGAGGCTTTCGACCTCTTCCCGAAGCGGGGAGCGGCTGAGATACATCTCGCAACGGGCTTTCAGAACATGATCTACGACAGCCCCGCCTTCCCGGAGGACGTGAAAAAGGAGATATACAGGCACCTTGCCGAAAAACATTCGGACGAAAGGAAAGAAACCGACACCGATGAGCAGTTCATCTATAAGACGAGAAAAAAAGGTTTCGGGCCTTTCAAGGAGAGGATCTGGAACCTGGGCCCGGCGAGATACAAGAAGATAGGTGAAGAGATAGAGGAGAGGATGGACCTTTTCTTCAGGAAATTGAACGCGACAAATACCGCCGAGTACGTTAAAAAATGCTCGTGCCTGTAAATGAAATAATGGTGAAATATATAACGTATTATGTTAAAATAATTGGATGAATTTTTATTTAAATATCTGAAAGGAGCAGTCCAGTATAATGATCGCCGCAACGCAACTGAGGGTCGGCATGACCATCCTCTACAATAACGAGCCCTACAGGGTGGTAACGGTCCAGCACATAACGCCGGGCAACTGGCGCGGCATGGTGCAGACAAAGCTTAAGAACCTGAAGACGGGTTCCAGCATCGAGAACAGGTTCCGCTCGGAGGACAAGGTCGAAAAGGCCTCCCTCGAGCAGCACGAGATGGAGTACCTCTACGATAACGGCTCGGAGTACTTCTTCATGAACAGCGAGACATACGAGCAGACCTCCCTTACGAAAGAAGTCCTCGGGGACAACGTCTATTACCTCGTGCCCAACATCAAATTCATGATAGAGTATTATAACGGTATGCCGGTCGGGGTCGAGCCGCCGAAGGTCGTTGAGCTCAAGGTCATGGATACCGCCCCGAACATGAGGGGCGCTACGGTAACGGCTTCCCAGAAGCCGGCAACCCTGGAGACCGGGCTCGTTGTGAACGTGCCGGCCTTCATAGAGAAGGGCGAGGTCATAAGGGTCGATACCGGGGAAGGAAAATACCTGGAGAGGGCCAAGGCTTCATAAACCTCCGGCTTTCCGCCGAAAAATAAAAGGACCCTTCCTTAAGGGTCCTTTTTTCATTTCGCCCGGTAGATTTTTCACCTACAGAGAACCGACATGGACATGGAGGAAAAACTCAAAAACCTACCCGCAGCCCCGGGGGTCTACATAATGAAGGGCAAGAACGGGGAGGTCCTTTACATCGGCAAGGCAAAGAGCCTGCGGTCAAGGGTCCGGTCGTACTTCAGGGATGGCGGGGATACGAGGTATTCGGTAAAGTTCATAACCTCCAGGGTGGAAGATATCGATTACATCGTGACCGCCAACGAGAAAGAGGCCCTTTTCCTTGAAGACACCCTTCTTAAACGCCACAAGCCCAGATACAATATAAGGCTCAAGGACAGCAAGACTTACGTGAGCATAAAGCTTACGGTTCAGGAAAAGTTCCCGCGCATCCTCGTTACGAGGCACATAAAAAAGGACGGGTCGAGGTACTTCGGCCCCTATGTCTCGGCCCGCGACGTAAGGGAGACGATAAAATTCATACGAAAGATTTTCCCCATCTGCACCCACAGCATAACAGGCTTCAGGATAAAGACCCGCCCGTGCCTCGATTACCAGCTCGGTCTTTGCGCCGGGCCCGAGGCGGGCCTCATCTCCGAAGCGGCTTACCGCGAGCTCGTTAACGGCGCTATACTATTTCTCGAGGGCAGGAACCGGGAGCTCATCAAGATCCTCAAAGAGAGCATGAATACGGCCTCGAGGAACCTCGACTTCGAGAAGGCCGCCGCGATCCGCGACAGGGTCTCCGCCATAGAAGGGATGCTGGAGGAGCAGAAGGTCGTCTCGCACAGGGCCGTCGACAGGGACGTCTTCGCCTTCGTCCGTGAGGACGGCTCGCTCGCCTTGCAGGCGCTTTTCATAAGGGATGGAAGGCTTCTCGGCGGCGCCGATTATTTTTTCGAGGATTCGGGGCTCCCTGACGAGGAGGTGATGTCGTCTTTCATCGCGCAGTTCTACCGCGGCGAAAGGTCCGTCCCTGACGAGGTGATACTCCCCGTAAGCCTTGAGGACGCGTCCGTCATAGGCGAATGGATATCCGGGAAAAGGGGGAGAAAAGTCTCCCTTATCGTGCCTGTAAAGGGCGAGAAGCTGAAGCTCCTTGAGATGGCTGAGTCGAACGCGAGGGAGGCCCTGAGGAAGAAGCATGAATCCGCGGCCGAGAAGGCGGGCGTCCTTGAGGGCCTTCAAAAAAGGCTACACCTTAAAAATATCCCTGAAAGGATCGAGGCCTTCGATATATCGAACATAGGCGGGACCCGCGCCGTGGGCGCCATGGTGACCTTTACCCGCGGCGAGCCCGATAAGGGCTCTTACCGGCTGTTCAAGATCAAGACCTCAGAGGGCCCGGACGATTACGCGATGATGCGCGAGGTCCTCTCCCGGAGATACCGAAAAGCCGGGGAGGGCGAGAAAGAGGATAAGGCGCAGCCGCCGATGCCGGACCTTATCCTCATTGACGGCGGGAAAGGGCAGCTTAATATCGCGCTTAAAGTAATAAGCGAGTTCGGCATTAAGGACGTCGATATCGTGGCCCTTGCCAAGGAAAGGCCGGATGAAGAAGGG
>DAIDBB010000541.1 GCA_027310325.1 bacterium
CGAGCGCCTTCGCGTCGTCAAGACCCTTCTCCCTGTAATACCGTTCCGCGATCTTGAATTCCTCTTCCTGCGAAAGCACGGGGAAGCGGTTTATGTCGTAAAGATAGCTTTGAATCGAATCCGATAACGCCAGCTGATCCATGACCATCACCTCGAATGCGATAATTTCTGGCACTCCTGGACCCGGAGTGCTAAATAATTATAGAAATCTTTGCGAAAAATGTCAAGATGGCCTGCCACCAGGACCTTTTGGGCCTTAGTGCGAGTCCTCGACCGCCCCTCCGAGGTACATCATAGAAAGGAGGGAGAATATGAAGGCCTGTATCAGGAAGACGATTATGCCCAGGACCGACGTAAGGAGAAGGAGCGGGTAGGCAATGGGCATAAGTATGAGAAGGACCCCGTCTATCTGCTCATGGCCCATCATGTTGCCGAAGAGCCTCAACGCGAGGGACGCGGGCCTTGCCAGATGGCCTATGATCTCGATGGGTATTATGAGCGGGGCGAGCCACCAGACCGGGCCCATGAAGTGCTTGAAGTATTTGGCCCCGTGCTCCTTTACCCCGACGTAGTGGGTCGCGAGGAAGACTATTATGGAAAGGCCGAACGTGGTATTGAGGTTGGACGTCGGCGGAAGGAGCCCCGGTATGAGGCCCATGAAGTTCGATACGAGGATGAATATGGCGAAGGTGAGTATGAAGGGCAGATAGGCCCTGCCCTTGTGGCCGACGGTCTCGTCAAGGAGCCCTGCAAAGAGGTCTACTATGAGCTCAAGTACGGACTGGAATTTGCCCGGCACCAGGGTGAATTTCCTCGACATGAAGATCGATACGACCGTGAGGGCGACTATTATGTATATCATCACCGCCGTATAGGCTTGTAGTCCGAAAGTCGGAAGTATTATACTCTCATGCATTTTCGAAAAACTCCTTTCTAAGTACCAGGATCATCGCCAGGACCGTTATGAAAAACGACGACGCGAGGCCCGCTATGAGCGGCAGCGCGCTGAAGACCTCCTTCAGAGCGAGGGCGGCGACTATCACGACCGTGGCCGCGAACCTCAGATAGTACCTGCTCAGGACGAACCGGGCGGCCTTCTCTGCCGGCAACCCCATCCCTTTGCCGACTATCCTAACGAGCCAGATTACGTTCGCAAAACCTATAATGTAGCCAACCGCGAAGCCCGCTGTCATCGGCCTTTCCAGCCACGCGGTTATCAATGCGCCTACGAGGCCGGCAAGGAGGCTAAAGAGCCCGATCTTTAACGAAGCCCCGAGCAGACCTACCCTCGCATTCCGGGCCCCGGGGTCCTTTGCCTCTTCAAAAGCCATATCTTTTGACTATGTAATAGATGTTCCTGAAGCCGGCTATGATCCCGAGTATAAGGAATATTATCGTAAACCAGGGTTTTGTCGAAAAGACCCTGTCAAGGTACAAGCCTACAAAAAGCCCCACAAAGGTCGAAGCTACGAGCGTTACTCCTATGGCGGTCAAAGCCGCAAGCCCTTTAAGTATCCCGCCGCCCCGCCCGCCGCCGTTATTTTTCTCAGCCATCCCCCCGCTCCCTTTCCGGACGAGACCGGAAGAAAAATCAAATAGATAGGAAAGTATATCAGGGAGTTCCGGGTCCTGGCCCGCCCCGATTTTTTAGCATATGAAGCGGCTTAAAGTCAAATAAATTCTAATTATTTAGAGTAAGCCGTCCATATGCAGGGTGCGTGCGCACGGCAGAGGGAATATCCCCCGCGCGGGTTAAATGCTTCATTATACTTATAAGGGTTCGCTTAACATCAGCCCACCGCAGGTGCTTGACGGCACCGGGGTTTGCTGATAGAATCTGTTAGTCCCGGGGCCGGATTTTCCAAGCATTTTGTCGACTTTGAGGCTCGCCTTTTCCGGACCGACCGGGCGGATTTATCTTAAATCCCAGAAAGTCCCAGGAGGCTTTTTCATTGAAGAGTATCATCATGGCAGGGGGTTTTGGCACGAGGCTACGCCCTCTTACCAATAATCTGCCCAAGCCGATGGTGCCGATGGCCAACCGGCCGATCATCGAGCACATAATCGAATTGCTGAAAAAGCACTCCATAACCGACCTTACGGCCCTTCTTTACTTCCAGCCCGACCTCATATCGGACCGCCTGCGCGACGGAAGCGCCTTCGGGGTCAAGATGAGCTACATAACGCCGGGCGCTGACCTCGGCACCGCCGGGAGCGTTGCCGCGGCCATGAGGACATGGAAAGCAGTAGAAACGACGCTCGTTATAAGCGGGGACGTCCTTACGGACATAGACCTGCATAAGGCCGTTGAGTTCCACAAGAAAAGAAAGGCCATGGCTACGATAGTCCTCACGAGGGTCGAAAACCCGCTTCCTTTCGGGATAGTCATAACCGACAAGAACGGTAAGATCATAAGGTTCCTGGAAAAGCCGAGCTGGGGAGAGGTCTTCAGCGACACGATCAATACAGGCATATACATACTCGAAAAAGAGACCATCGAGTTCATGCCCAAGGACAGGGAGTTCGACTTCAGCAAGGACCTCTTCCCGGTCCTCCTCGCGAACAAAAAGCCGATATACGGCTACATAGCCGAAGGTTACTGGAAGGACGTCGGAAGCCTTGAGGAATACAGGTCGGCTAACATGGACATCCTCCAGGGCAAAGTGAGCGTCCAGATACCGGGCGAGGATATCCCCGATAAGAAGATATGGGTGGGCGAGGGCTCCAGGATCGACTTCACCTCGAAGCTCGAGGGGACCAACGTAATAGGCGAGAACTGCAGGATAGAGGCGGACACGAGGATATTGAACTCGGTAATAGGCGCGAATACCGTGGTCGAGGAAGGGGCCGTTGTCATAGATTCGGTCCTCTGGGACAACGTGAGGGTAGCCCACGGCGCGCTTCTTCAGGAAAACGTCATCGCAAGCTCGACCGTCCTGGATGAGGGAGCGCACCTGGCCGAGGGCGTCGTTGTAAGCGACCACTGCAGGATCGGAAGGAACTCAACCGTCAAGGCCAACGTCAAGGTCTGGCCCCGGAAGATCGTCGAGGACGAGGCGGTGCTCGCTTCGAGCCTCGTATGGGGAGAGAAGTGGAGCAGCCACATATTCGCGGCCTACGGCGTTACGGGACTCGCAAACATCGAGCTCTCCCCGGAGTTCGCGGCCAAACTGGGGGCGGCTTACGGGGCCTCCCTCAGGAAAGGCTCGTTCGTTTCGACCAGCAGGGACGCCCACAAGACTTCAAGGATGATAAATAGGGCCATAATGACAGGCATACTCTCAACTGGCGTTAACGTCCACGACTACGGCGTGACGCCCATGCCGGTCTGCAGGTTCCTGGCGAGGGGCGGCAACGAGGTAGGCGGGGTGCATACCCGGCGCTCGCCCTTTGACCCGCTCCTTCTGGACCTTAAGTTCTTCGACAAAAGGGGGCTTGACCTCCATCCGTCATACGAAAAGACTATAGAGAAGCTCTTCTTCAGGGAGGACTTCGAGAGGGTGCCGCTCGAAGAGACCGGGGAGATGGTCTTCCCCATACACGGCTTCGAATACTACCGCGACGGCTTCATGTCGAAGATTGACGAGGAGGCGATAAAGAAGGCCTCCTTCAAGATGGTCCTCGATTACTCCTACGGAAGCTCCTCGCGCATGTTCCCCGAGATTCTCGGCAGGCTCAACTGCGACGTCATAGCCCTGAACGCGACCCCGGGTGGGGGCAGGACGACCAAGACCTCCGAGGAGTTCCAGAAGGCGATCGACCAGGTCTCGTCCATCGTAAGGTCCCTGAAGACCGACATGGGCTTCTACCTCGACTCGGGCGGGGAGAAGATATTTC
>DAIDBB010000542.1 GCA_027310325.1 bacterium
CCAAGGCCATAAAAAAGGCTTCAATGGAACTTGCCGATAAGATGATAGCGCAGATACTGGAAAAATGGTCTCAGGGCAATAACATCATCATTAAGATGATCGGGGTCACCGATTACAAGGACGTTGCTGATTTAAAGGATGTACTTAAGACGCAGATAAACGGCATAAAGGCGGTCGATCAGAGGAAGTTTGAAGGGGGCGAGGTTGTGCTTGAGGCCGAGTCGCGGGTGCCCGCTCACGATATCGCTGACGAGATCTCCGGGCTTCCGGGCGCTCCCTATAAGGTGGTATACACTTCCGCAAACATAATCGAAATAGTCGTAAACGCAGCTGCCGACCGCAGATAATGAACGCGCCGTAATATCCGGCTTTCGAGGAAAGGGTTGATCAGAAAAAAAAATTTATTATTTCTTTGCGGCCTTGTTTTGCTTCTGGTCTCCTGCGCCGCCGCGCCTCCGATACGACCGCCGGACCCTCTTAACCCAGTGTGGACGGTAGCTGTATTACCGGTATATAACGTTACCAACGACGTCGAGGGCCCGGAGGTAACAAGGTCCATAGCCGAGAGGTTTATCGGTAACCTTCATTATAAGAGCGTCCCGCTTAAGGAGGTCGACCGGATACTGAGGGACCGGATGGGGATTACGCTCGGTAGCCAGCTACCCCTCACTACCGCGCAGGACCTGGGCCGGACCCTTGGGGTCGACGGAGTCCTTTACGGTTACCTACTTGATTATGACGTGCTCACCGCTGGCATTTATAACGTGAACAGGGTAAGGGCCGGCTTTAAACTCGTCGATACGAAGACGGGTACGGTGATTTGGTCGAGGGGGCAGGGCGTTAAAAGCGAGATCGTATCCGGCAAGGCCGGCGTTGGGGTAGAGGTCCTTGAAGGCATAAAGGATATAAAGACCGGCGGGCAGTATAAGACAATCGAAGGACTTAGCGACATACCGGGCATATCGAACTGGCGCCTCATGGGCATCATCCCCACGCGGACAATTGAGGAGGCGGGGATACTTTCCCTCGGACAAAAGATCGTCACAAAGACCTTCGGCGTTTATCTAAGGCCAGAGACCAATGTGATGATGAGGATAATCTTCAGTGACTTCCCTGCCGGTCCGGGGGCGTCGCCCGAGATAGTCACGTCTAATACAGCCGTCCCTGAGGTACGGGAACTTCCACGGATTGACGTAATATTCGAATTCATGACGCTAAACGAGAAAAAATTCATTTCAGACGTCTCGCTCAGGTCTTTTCAAAAGCTGAAGAACAGGGAGTCGGTATTAAAAGGCATGGTCATTGAATCGGGCAAGAGTTTCATGGCTGATCTCGATCTTCCTACCGCCGGTCACGTCGGCCCATGGCCCACAAAGGTGGGGCTCCTTAAGAAGGCCGAGGAATCCAGGTTCTACGTAATCTATCCTGAATTCAAGAGATACGTCGAAGAGGCATTAAGCCCTGCCGCAGGGCCCGATGTCTTAAAAGAAAAATGGGGCGAGGAGACCATAGACGGGCATCCGTTCGAGAAATATAAGGCGGGCGTGACCGGGACGGACGGAGTCTACCATGAATGGCTCTTGTGGGCGGCCAAGGACCTCGACGGTATCATCGTAAGGGCCGAGTTTGAGGATAAGCTCTCCCGAGAAACGTTTGAACTCAAAAATGTAAAGATCGGTACTCCCGCCAAGGGACTCACTTTCGAGGTGCCGCCTGGATATTCGAAAGCCGTGGATTTCATGGAAGTGATAAACGAAAAGAGATAATATATGCAGGCAAATTTAAAAATAAAGGAGGTTTTAGCCTTATGATAAAGGTTTCCGGCGGATTAAGAGCTGTCCTCTTAAGGGTCTTCTTGCTCCTCTTCGCAGTTCAGGCCGCGTTTTTCCTGACATCCTGCTCCGTGACGACGAAAGGGGCTGTGAAAGAAGACATAACGCTTACGGAGCAGACGAAAAAGCTCGAAGCGGAGGGGCTTAAGTATAACGGGCCGCTGTATAATATAGCCATAATAAGCTTCGCCAATAAGACCCCCGGAAAGGTCCTCGGCGTAGGCGGGGCGGCTACCGACATTTTAAGGACCATCGTCAAAAAGTCAGGTCTTGAGCCGATAGTCCTCTCTGAAGGCGAGATGCGGCAGCAGGAAAGGCTCATCGCGCTCCAGCAGTCGGGGGCCCTGAAGACGGGGAAAAAGAATGCGGCAGAGGGTTTTGAAGACGTGGACTTCAGGATCTCAGGGGCCGTGACGTCATATTCCGAATACGAAGAGGCGTCGGACGTACTGCTCGCTCAGAGCAAGACTCACATAGCCAAGGTGCAGGTCGATTACGCCCTTGTAGATGTTGCAAGCGGCAAGACGCTCGTCGCCGAATCAGGCACGGGCGAGTACAGTAAAAAGACCGGCGGGGTCCTGGGGTTCGGCGCGAAGTCGACCGAGGACGTAAGCCTTAGGGAAGGGGCATTGAGGGACGCCCTTACCAAGGCCATGACCACGATGATAGAAAAACTTAACGCTCTCCCCTTCAGGACCTATGTCCTTGCCGCGGATAGCGATTCGGTCACCATAAGGGCCGGCACAAAAAGCAGGCTTCCGATAGGGACGGTACTTTCAGTCTTCAGGCAAGGCGAGGACCTCGTCGACCCTGAAACAGGCAGGGTCCTGGGAAAACGTGAAAAGAAGATAGGTGAAATAGCTATATCGTCGCACCAGGGCGTATACATATCAGAAGCGAGCATAAAATCCGGGATAGGTTTTAAGGCCGGTGATGTCGTAAGATCGGAGAAGTAGGAGCCAAGATGAAAAAAAGTTTGAATGCGGCGATATTGTTCCTGGGTCTTCTCGTGGCGGCTTTCGGGTGCGCGAGGCCGACCGTGAAGTGCGTTTCCCCGGAAGACAACCCAACGCATCATTATCTCCGGGGCATGAAACTCCTCGAAGACAAAAAGGTAGACGAAGCCTCAGCCAAATTCGAAAGGGCCCTTTATTGCGACGATGAGTTCGCCCCGGGATACGCCGGCGCGGCTATAGCTGGAGCCGTCAAGATAGCCTCGACTCCCGAAGGAGCTCAGGCCGATTCCGACAAGGTCTATCAGAACCTTAAATATGCCTTCAAGTACTCGGAGTCGAAGGAAGACGAGTTCGCGTCCTACGTCGCCTCTATGAGGGTGTATACGTCGCTTAAGCCTAAAAAGTGGCTTCCTAAAGCCGAAGACGATTACAGAAACGCCATGAAGCGCAGGGTGGACGAGAAAAAACTTGTTTATTACGACGGCAGGGAAGGGGCCACATATTTCATGGGTGTGGCTTATCTGGAGGCAAGGGACTTCGAGCCGGCAAGGGATATGTTCAGTAACGTCCTCAGTGGCAGGAGCGATAGCAAATGGAACGGACCTGCCGACAGGCGCTGGAAAAAGACGGATAAGATAGTGAGGGCTTTGGCCGGGACTACCGTGGGCGACGTCGGTAAGGAAATAGCCGTGATGGATTCGGTCACGAGGGGCGATATGGCCGCGTTACTGGTGGACGAGCTTAAGATCGACAAGCTTTTCGCCGGGAAGATACCGGTAAGGCCGGAGGCCGATAAGATGAAGCCCGATGTCATCCCGTCCGACCTCATCGGCAGCCCATTCATGGACGAGGCCCTTACGATGATGAAATGGAAGGTGCGCGGTTTCCAACCGGTATATGACGCGGTCTCAAAATCTTACGCGTTCAAGCCCGATGAGAAGATGACAAGGAAGGAGTTCGCGCTGGCCCTTGAGGATATCCTCATAAAGGTCACAGGTAACGAAAGCCTCTCGACCTCTTTCCTTGGCCATGGGAAGTCCCCTTTCCCTGACGTGCCTTCGACTTCCGCCTGGTACAATGCCGTAATGAACGTTACGACCAGGAACATAATGGAAACGGAACTCTCGGGCGAATTCAGGCCTGATGACGCGGTAGACGGGGCGGAGGCGTTGCTCGCCGTAAGGATATTTAGACAAAGGCTTAATATCTATTGACCGCCTGGTTCTGCGCTTAGAAGGAGATATAATGAAAAGGTCTTTGGTTTTGCCGTTTATCATCGTTACTCTTCTTGCAGGGGTGCTCTTTGCAGAGGGGGAGCAGAAAGAGCGCGAAACCGCGGACCTCAAACAGGCATTTATCTCCGGAGCCCTAGTGGCAAAGGGTGAGGGGGCGGCCCCGACGCAGGCAGACCTGACGTACTCCCAGAAAAGGATTTTGGCTCTTAGGTCCGCCAAGGTCGTGGCGTTAAGGGAGGCTGCAGAGATAATTAACGGCGTGAGGGTCAGCGGAGAGACCAAGGTCGCCAATGCAGCCGCGGAGTCCGATACAATACGCACAGCTGTAAGGGGGATAATAAGGGGGGGCCAAGTAATAAAGGAGACTTACGATCCCGTTTCGGGAACCGGCGTTGTCTTTGTCTCCATCCCGCTTAATGGCCTTGCGGGGCAATTGGTGCCTCAGATGGGCTCAATTCTGCCCGCTACAAATCCTGAATACAGTCCTCGGGGCGACGCTATCCTGGCCGGGACTTATGACGGTCTCATAGTGGACAGCAGAGACCTTCCCCTCAAGCCCGCTCTTATAAACAGGGTCATCACGAAAGACGGGGAGCTGATATACGACCCCTCGGCGCTGCCGCAAAATGTCCTTGTAGAAAGGGGGCCGGCCGGATATACTAACGACATCGAGAAGGCCAGGGCAATACTGGCGGCTTGGGGCTCGAAAAACCCGCTGGTCGTCAGGGCCGCCGGTGTCGTTAGATCGACAGACGCCGAGGTCGCCCCAGTGGACGCGAGGCTCATCTTCGGCTCAAACCAGGATAATAAATACCTTCAGGCCGCAAAAGTCGTCTTTGTTATCAAGTAGGCGCGCGAGGTCCTTGGACGCACAAAGCCGTTTTAACAGGACGCGGAAAAACTCTTTGAGAGAACCTTTTTGGCGCTGCGCACGGCAATTGTTTAACGTACCTCAAGCATAAATGACGCTATTCCTGTACAATTCATTGAACGAATTGCCGACAGCATGGACAGGTTTCTCTCAACTCGGACTTTAATAGAAAAATTGAAGAATCTCCGCATAAATGGCGGAGATTCTTCATGGCAAGGAATGGTCATTTGTATTGCCCCCGGCTCACGAAGTGAAAAGGCGAGCTATAAAAATGTTAATTCCTTGCCGATTGAAGCCGTTGAAGACGGATTCAACAAGTTTCTCCCAAAAAGGGTTTTTCAGCAAGCTGTTTAAGGTCAACGGCTTCGTCGGCGCTCAAGTCGAGGAGGTCAGGGCTTTATTGAAATGAAAAAGAACATCCTTGCCGTTTCGCTCTTCTTCGCGGTGATTCTGAACTGCTCAAATGCCCTGGCTTTTGTGCATATCGAAGGAAGATACTGGTTTACGGATTTAAGCAACATCGCCAGCGCGTCTGCCGCGGGAGTGACCGGGACGGACCTTAACTTCATAAAGGACCTTGACCTGGAGAAAAGAAAGGACTTCTGGGAGGCACGGGTAAGCCTTGAGCTCGACGAGCATCGGATAAGGTATGGATTTCTTCCGCTCAAATGGAACGGGTCCAGGAACTTGGCTGGAAGTATAAGTTTTAAAGGACAGACTTTTACCGGTCAGACGGATTCGACTCTGGAGGCCGATTATCACAGGCTGGGCTACAAATATGATTTCGTAGACCTTCTCGGGAGCGACTTAGGGGTCATAATAGAGCTTAAATACTTTAAAGCCACCCTTGGGATCAAAAGCCCCGCGGGGCCTGCCGAATCGCTGGGAATAGACGCCTTTTTCCCAACGGTAGGGGTGTCCGGACATCTGGGACTGCCCTTCAACATGAACGTCGGAGGGGAGATCACCGGCGTTATGC
>DAIDBB010000560.1 GCA_027310325.1 bacterium
GTTCGACGAGCGGCCGTACGCCCGGATGGTAGCGGAGCGCTATAAGACCAAACATACCGAGTTCCTGGTTGAACTTAAGCCTAAAGAGGACCTTAAGCGGATAGTCTGGCACTTTGACGAGCCGTTCGGAGACCCTTCGGCTGTGCCTTCTTTTTATCTATCGAGGGAGGCCGCTACGCACGTAAAGACCATACTTAACGGCGACGGAGGGGACGAGCTTTTCGCCGGGTACAAGCGTTATTTCATCCACCGGAGGAATAGGGCACTTGACTATCTGCCGGGGTTCGTTCACGGGTCTTCAAGGCTCATTTCGGAGAGGCTTCCCGCCGGGGTCGATAAGAAACACGGTTGGGGAAAGGTCGACCGCCTGCTGGAAGCGATCTCCGGCGATTCGATCAATACATATGCGCTCCGGTTCTCAGGGCTCACGCATAAGGTAAGAAAAAGCCTTTACAAAGACGGGGCGACCGTGCCGTGTCCCAGCGGATGGCCGGCTGAAGTCATGGAGACGCTTGAAAAGACAGGGGCGTCGGACCTTACCGAAAGGCTCATGGCCGTAGACCAGATAACAAGCCTTCCGGAGGATATACTGATGAAGTCCGACATGGCCGGCATGGCGCATGGGCTTGAGAGCCGCTCGCCGTTCCTCGATCACGTATTTGTCGAATGGACCAACAGGCTCCCTGTCTCCTTCAAGGCCGGAGGGAGCGGCAAGCGCCTCCTTCGCGATTCGATGAGGGGCGAGCTTCCGGACGAGATACTCGACAGGAAAAAGGCCGGTTTCAACCCGCCCCTTGCCGCGTGGATGAAGACCTTCTTAAGGGACGACGTCGAGAGGTATCTCCTCTCAGAGGGCTCCCCGTTGAAGCCTTTTAACAGGGCGGTCATGCGGAAGATGTTTGAGGTCCATCTCTCCGGGAGGTCCAACCTGAGCGAGCCGCTCTGGAACCTGCTGGTCCTTGCCGTATGGGTTGAGATAAACGATATTCAGATGGGCTGACACTGGGACCACAAAGGGCGGCTAACTTTCATGGGTGACGGCTTCTATTAAAGACTTCATCCGGTCGCCTATGGTCGGGAGCCTCAGGGCCCTCTGATACCCCTTTAGCGCTACGGCCTCGCGCTCGCTAACGTTTTTGAGAAAATAAACGAGCTTGTCCGCAAGTTCCTCGGTACTATCAAAGCATACGATCTCTTCCCCTATCCTGTAGTACTCTTCAAGTTCCGGCGAGTAATCCGTCACGAGAAAGGCGCCCGTTGCAGGCACGTCGAAGACCCTCAGGTTAAGCCCTGAATACTGCGACGGGTCCCAGCCGGAGACGTTAAGCACTATCTTCGACGTATTGTAAAGATTGACCAGTTCCGTGCCCCATATCCCCTTTCCTTTGACGTGCTTCATCAGGGCGAGATTGAAACGGTTTTTTCTTTTCCATTTGCCGTAGATCTCTACCGGCAGATGAAGCAGGCCGTTCAATATCTCAAGACGCCTTCGGTTGTAGCCTCCGGCAAAGACTATTTCATGCTGATAACTTCTTTTGGCGTTTACGAAAAGGTTTCTATACAGGGAAAAGTCCATGCCGTACGCCGGCAGGTAATGTATCCGGTCCGCCTTAGGGTCGTACCCGTACTTATGCGTGCAGAAATAGTGGTCGTAAATGGCGGCGTCTTCCAGCAAGCCCGGAAAATCCATGGGGCCGTCGACGCACCACGCGAATACCTTCTCCACACCGTAGTCCCGCTTAAGGCCCTCCACCAGTTCTTCATCAACGAATTGGTGGGAGCGGATTATAAAGACCCACTTCGGCCTGAATTGAGAGACGGCCTTCCTTATCATTGTCTTTTTGTAATTGACCTGCGAAATGGGAAGTCGTCCTCCGATATCCGCCTTTGGGACGGCGATTCGGATAAGCTTGTTTACGGGCCTTAAAATTGGCCTCAGGAGCGTCCTCTCGAGCCCGCTTTCCATCTGGCTGTTGAAGCAATAGACGTCATAGCCGAGATTTCGGAAGGCCCTGGCGCAGGACCCGCCTAGAGGTATCATGTCATCGCCAAAAAAGTAACTTATAAGTACCCGGTTGTTCGGCATATTTAAGGGGCCCGGTCAGGGAAGTTAGAGAGGCCTGGGGAAATTATTCGTTAGCGTCATTTCTCTATTTCAAACCTTATCTCGGACGCAGGAACAATATGGCAGAGATTCTCCTCATAGAATTCCTGAAAGAACCTGCTTGAATTGACTATATATTGGAAGGGCTTCTTGAGTCTACGCCTCATCTTGAACGGCGAATAGAACGTGAGCTTTATCTTATTTATCTTGAAGTCGACGTCGTTATAAAACGCCGGGACTTTCCTTGAAAAATATTCGCCTTTGGAAAAATACGATAGCGTGTAGAGCCCGAAGTGCGTTCGGTGTGTATAGTCGCTGTAAAAGTACGGGTTTGAAAAGTGCGGGACGCTGCCTATTTTCTTTCCGCCGACCTTAAGCACCCTGTATATCTCCCTCATGAAGAGGCCGAGGTCCGTCAGATGCTCAAGAAAATGGTATGAATATATCTCATCGACGCTCCCGTCAGGTAAAAAAGAAAGGCCTTTATTTAGATCGGCTACGATATCCACGTGCGGCATGTCGACCATGTCGACGGCTATCGAGTCCTTATATCTTTTATGCGGACCGCAGCCCAGTTCCAATATCACTTTCCCGCGATCTTGCAGTGTTTTAAGGATATTATTCCTGTCTATCACGGCCATTTAAGACCATCTCCTCCGATATGCTGAAGAAAGTTATTTTTTTATGAGAATCGCGCCGCATATGCTATTATTTTATGATGGTTTAAGCTCCGTATCAATGGTCATTATGAATAATCATTGAATTTTTTGCGATGGCCGACATCTATCAGAACGTACAAATGAATACTTTAAGAAAAAAAGCCCTGGACAGGGCTATAACCGCCTCATTGGCCGCGAATATCATAATACTGCCGATAGCGCATGTCCCGGCGGTAAGGGCCTTTTTCCAGATACTCGCTTTGCTCCTTATGGGCGCAAGGATGTATCGGAACAGGGATTGGATGGGGAAAAGGACCCCTCTGGACCTGCCGCTCCTCATATTTCTTGTCACGATCGTCATTTCTTTCTTTACGACGCTTTCTCTTGAAACGAGCCTCAAGGCCTTTAAGGGCGAATTTATCAACTGTACTGTTTTTTTCTATATGGTCGCGAGCGCAATAAATGACGAAGATATACCGGTCCTTATAAAGACGCTTTTAATCGGAAGCTTTGTTCTCGCGGCGTACGGGCTCATAGACTTTTTTAGCCACTCTTCGGCCCTTTTGACAATGGTATACAGAGCTGGGTCGCTCCACCAGGGCTATGAGGCCTATGCCCAGTATATTATCATGGTCCTTCCTTTTAATATCCTGGGTTTTTTGTATATGAAGGGCCGTCAGGAGAGGCTTTTCCTGGCGATCGTTCTTCTCCTTAACGGCCTTGCCCTGTTCATGACGTATACGAGAGGGGCCTGGGTCGCGTTTGGCGTGGAGCTCTTTTTAGCGGCCCTGCTGGCGCCCAGGAACAGGGCCTTGAAGGCCGCCCTTGCCGGGGGTCTTTTGGCCGCGCCTCTTATCGTACTATTGATATTGCCCGGGAACCTTGTATGGCACGGAAGCGGTGGCGTGAGCGCCGATATCAAGAGCCCGAGGAATACCGTTGAAACGCGGCTCAGGATGTGGAAGGGGTTTATGCGCGAATTCTCGAAAAACCCTTTTGAGCCAGCGGGCTACGGAAAGACGAATTTCAATAGAAAGTATAAAGGAGATGATTTCGCCGACGGCGTCGGAGATAAGGGCGTAGAATTTGAACAGGCCCATAATACGTTCATCAATACCGCCGCGCAGCTCGGGATACAGGGTCTTATCGCGCTTCTCTTCATAATTTATACGGTCCTCAGGATAAGCCGGGCGGCCTGGAAAAGAGGCCCTTCGGATTTTGACAAGGCCTTCGGACTGTCGATGTTCATAATGACGATAGGTTTCTTTACGGCCAATCAGTTCGCGGAGTTCTATATCGACGATACGTCGCTTCTGTTCTGGATATTCGTAGGCATGCTCGTCTCTGTTTATAATAATAAATTGGATGATCGTATGCACGCTGAGAGCCGCTGATGCGGTTCTTCTAGGATTATCGCCGCCTGACAAAAACCGAAGGATACGGAGCGAGGATTGGAAGCGGATATCAGTCCCAAAAGCATAATATTCATACGAAGAGACAATATCGGGGACCTCGTCTGCACGACACCCGCGATAAGGGCGGTGAGGCTCAAGTTCCCGAAGGCCAGGATCGGGATATTCGTTAACAGCTATAACGCCGACGTCGTAAGAAGTAGCCCCGACATCGACGAGGTATATGTATATGACAAGATAAAGCACAGCGCGGGCAGAAGCAGGCTTACGGTCCTTTTCAGGAGCCTTAAGGTCATAAGGCGTATCAGGTCTGAGAGGTTCGACGTTGCGATAGGGTGCGGTTCATATTCCTCGACCCTGGCGAGGTATACATATCTCACGGGCGCGAAACTGAGGATAGGCTATGTCCAGGAAGGCAGACCGGCCAATTTCTACAATAACCCGGTCATTGAGCCCAAGAGCGTAATTCACGAGGTGGAAGCCACCATGGACCTCCTTAAGCCGCTTGGGGTTGAGGGCCCGCCCCCGGCTCTCCGTATAAGGCCCAACGCCGAACAGAAAAAGACGATATACCGGGGCCTCTTAAAGGCGGGCCTTAAAGAGGCTGAAAAGATAGTCATATTCCATATAAGCTCAAGGCGGCCGGAGAACAGGTGGCCGAGGGAGAATTTCAGGGACCTTGCCGACAGGGTCCAGGAGAAGCGCGGCCTGCGGGTATTGCTCCTGTGGTCGCCGGGTCATGCCGATAACCCGCTCCATCCGGGTGACGACGCAACCGCGGAATGGATAATCTCTTCAATGAAGAAAAAGCCGCTTGTCTACAGGACCGAGACCCTGAAGGACCTAATAGCCGCCATGTCCATCGGTCATTCGGTCGTATGCTGTGACGGAGGGGCTATGCACATAGCGGCGGCCCTGGGAAAGCCCATACTTACGATATGGGGCTCGACCGACAGGCGCAGATGGGCCCCTTGGGGCGTGCCCAACACTATACTGCAGTCCGGCGACAACGCGGCCTTGATAGACACGGGCACGGCGCTGGCGGCCTTCAACAAGCTTCTCCCCGGCTTATGAGTTTTTGGGCACTGAAGGTCATGGCAATACGACCGATAAATATTGGCGGGTGGGCGTGAGGATAGGTCTAATAAGAAAGCATTTCACCCCTTACGGCGGGGCAGAGGTCTTTCTCGGAAGGTTCATGGCAGAGCTCGTCAAGAGAGGGCATACCCTTGATGTTTTCTCTACGAACTGGGAGGAAAGTGCCGGGGTAAGGGTGCATAGGATCAAGGCCGGAGGGCCTTCATTCCTTAAGCCCCTGGTCTTCGCGCTTAAAGCGGCTTCCGCCGTAGATGACGTGCGCCCCGACATAGTCCTTAGCCTCGAAAGGACGTTCTGCCAGGACATCTACAGGGCGGGCGACGGCTGCCACAGGGAGTGGCTTGAAAGGAGAGGGAGGACGGTCTCGTCGGGGAGGCGTCTTTTAAGCGGTTTAAGCCCCAAGCACAGGGTGCTCCTTTATCTGGAGAAGAGGCTATTTAGAAGCCAAAGGCTTAAAAAGGTCGTAGCCAACTCAAAAAGAGTAAAAGAAGAGATAATAAGGCATTATGGTTTGCCAGAAGAAAAGATTTTTGTTATACATAATGGGGTCGACGCGACCGCCTTCGACGCGGCCGGACGGGAGGCCGACCGGGGATCGCTCAGGGAGGGCCTCGGCGTGGGGGGAGATACGTCGTTGCTTCTTTTCGTAGGTTCCGGCTTTGAAAGAAAGGGCCTGATATATCTTGTCCGCGCGATGGGCCTCCTTAAAGATACGGACGTAAGGCTCCTTGTCGTTGGCAAGGGCAATACGGCGAGATATGTAAGAGAAGCCGGAGCCCTCGGGGTAAAGGACCGGATATCCTTTGCCGGGCCCGTAAAAGACGCCCCAAGATACTATCGCGCGGGGGACATCTTTGTCCTGCCTTCCATATACGAGCCTTTCAGCAACGCCTGTCTTGAGGCGATGGCCGCGGGTTTGCCGGTAGTCACGTCAAGGGTAAACGGAGTGTCTGAGATACTTACTGAAGGCGCAAACTCCGCGATACTCGACGACCCGACGGACCCTGTTGAAATGGCGGGCAAGATCAGGACTTTCCTTGACACGGGGGTCAGGAAAAAAGCGGGAGAGTCCGCGAGGCTGGAGGCGCGGAAGCACTCGATAGAAAGAAACGTGAGCGAGTTTCTGAGTCTTCTGGAAAAAAGGGATATATAGAGTATAAGTCAGGTTCCGTTAAAATGAAAAAACTCCTTGGCCTTAAGAGGGCCTCTTCAATAATAGACAGGTTCAAGAAGACCCGGGTGCTGGTCATAGGCGACCTCATAATGGACCATTTCATATGGGGTAAGGTCAAGCGAATATCCCCAGAGGCGCCCGTCCCTGTAGTTGAAGTCACTTACGAGAGCCTTATGCTCGGCGGAAGCGCGAACGTGGTAAATAACATCCACAGCCTCGGGGGAAAGTCGTTCATAACCGGCGTTGTCGGCGTTGACGAGGACGGGAAAAAACTTGTCGGGCTTTTAAGGGAGAAGGGCATATCGGTCGAAGGGATTATAACCGACGGCAGAAGGCCCACCACCATAAAGACCAGGATAATCGCCCACAGCCAGCAGGTCGTCAGGTTCGACCGTGAGAGAAAAGAGAAGCTTGACGGGGACTCGACCGGAAAGGTCCTGGGCTACATCCGAAAGGCCGTAAAGTCCTCGGATATAGTGGTTATATCGGATTACGCGAAAGGGCTTATAACCGAAGGCCTCGTGGAAGAGACGAGGGAGATGTGCCGGAGGCTTGAGATACCGGTCGCCGTGGACCCCAAGGTCGAGCACTTCGGTTATTACAGGGGCGCTACGATCGTGACGCCCAATAACCTCGAGGCGTCCCAGGCATCGGGGGTTGAAATAGCGGACGACGAAAGCCTGCACAGGGCCGGCGAGGTCCTTTTCAATAAGCTCGGCTGCAAGGCGCTCCTCATTACCAGGGGAGAGAACGGCATGAGCCTTTTTGAGCCGGACTCGGAGACCCACATACCGACGGTCGCGAGGGAGGTGTTCGACGTGAGCGGCGCCGGGGACACCGTAATAAGCGTGCTCGCCCTCTCGCTCGGCGCCGGGGCCTCTTTCAAGGAGGCGGCCTTACTCGCCAACTACGCAGCAGGCGTGGTAGTCGGCAAGGTCGGCACCGCGACCTTGACAAAGGGGGAGCTTCTGGAGGCCGTTTCCGCGGGGCTCAAGGTAGAAGGCAAGAAGAAATAGAGATGAAAGCCTCGGAGCCAGAGGACGCGAACCTGGTCGTAAGCTTATTTACTGGCCAGAAGGCGCTTTTTACGGAGGTCTTGAAGGGCCTCGTCAATAAGTTCGGCCCCCCGGAGATACTCAGCGAGGCGCGGGACTTCAGCGCCGTCGATTATTACGCGGAAGAGTTCGGGGCAGGGCTTGGAAGGAAGATCGTTTCGTTTGAGCGCCTGGTCCCCATGACCGGACTGGCCGGGATAAAGCTATTTACCAACTGGCTTGAAGACGCGTTCGCGAAGGACGGTAAAAGGCTCATTAACATTGACCCGGGGTATCTTACGCTCGAAAGGTTCGTGCTCGCGTCATGCAAGAATTTTCCGCAGAGGATCTATCTCGGCGGCGGGGTGTTCGCGGACCTTACCCTTATGTATTCGGATAACGACTGGAGGACGCTTGAATGGACTTATCCGGATTACAGGGATCGCGGGATGATGGCGCTCCTTAAAGAAATACGTAAACGTTACGCCGTGAAGATAAAAAGGGGGTTAAGGCTTGACTAAGAGCATGACAGGCTGGGGCAGGAGCGATTTTACGGTGGATGAAGAGGCCTATTCCATCGAGGTCAAGTCGCTGAACCACCGCTTTATCGACATATATCTCAAGGCCCCCGAAAGGTTTTCTCCCCTTGAGAACAGGCTCAGGGACGAGGTCAAAAAACGGTTCTCAAGGGGGTCTTTTTCCATCTTTATCTCGCCGGTGCAGGTGGCGGCGCCGGCCCTTAGGCTTAACCTTGCCATGGCCAGGGCGTATATCGACGCGGCCAAAGATCTCGAAAGGGAACTCGGGGTCAGGGGGGAAGTGGACATACCGCTTCTTTTAAAGCTCAAGGAGATATTCTCAAACGATAAAAAAGCTCAACCCTCGGAATCCGATTGGGGGCCCCTCAGGGAAGGGCTTCTAAGGGCGCTCGACCAGGTCGAGGAGTGGCGGAAGAAGGAAGGCGGGGCGCTCGAAAGCGACCTCATGGACAGGATAGCTACCGTTGAAAAACACGTCTCGGATATCGAAGAGAAGGCGCCAAAGGCCCAGGAGGCCTTCAGGCGGAAGTTGACGGCCGACATGGAAGCCATACTGGGCGGAAAGGCAGATGAATCGAGGATGCTCCTTGAAGCGGCCCTGTACGCGGAAAGGTCCGATATAAGCGAGGAGCTTACGCGCCTCAAGAGCCATTTCAACATGTTCAGGCGGTACTTCGGCGTTGCCGAGCCCATCGGGAAAAGACTCGATTTCCTCTGCCAGGAGCTCGTGAGGGAAACCAACACGATAGCGTCAAAGTCCATAGACATCGGGATAACCCAGACGGTGGTGGAGATGAAGGGAGAGCTGGAGAAGATAAGGGAACAGGCGCAGAATGTCGAATAGCCAGGCAAAAGGCGTCGTATTCATAGTATCCGCCCCGTCGGGGACCGGGAAGACGACCCTTTGCAGGAAGGCGGTTGATTTTTTTCCGAACTTGAGGCATTCTATATCATACACCACGAGGCAGCCCAGACCCGGCGAGATAAACGGGGTGGATTACTGGTTTGTAGACGATGCCGCGTTCGACAGGATGGTCGAGAACGACGAGTTCCTCGAATTCGCCTCAGTTTTCGGAAGAAGGTACGGCACTTCACGGAAAGACCTTGAGGGGATGCTCTCAAGGGGGCTCGACGTAATTCTCGACATAGACGTCCAGGGGGCCGAGAAGGCGAAGAAAAGGCTCGATAACGGCGTATATGTATTTATCCTTCCGCCGTCTATCGAAGCGTGCGAAGAGCGGCTCAGGTCAAGGGGTAAGGACCGTCCCGAGGAGATAAAAAAGACGCTTAAGATATCCCTCGATGAGATAAAAAGCGCGCCCCTTTACG